>JAFGLB010000205.1 GCA_016928255.1 Bacteroidota bacterium | reverse complement strand
TCCCATGGAATCGCCATGTACATACTTAATCAATATATTTTTCAGGTCGAAAAGTTTTTCATCAACTTCATTATGTTCCTCTTCGAATACATGCATCGAGTATTTGGAAAGGATGAGTTTTTCCTTTTGAGAAGGGCTGGGTGTATGAAATAACCTGTAAACTTTTTTTACATACGGGAATGTTGTCTTTTCTTCCCGCTCCAGATGGTTAAATAATTCCCTTTTATATCCCAGGAAGAATTTCTTAATCAGTTTCATATTTTTCGCATTTGAAGGCCCCTTGTGCGGAAGGTAGGTAAGTAATTTTTCTATAAGCGGTACCTGCGACTTAATATAGTAAGAATGTGTTTTCTGCAGATAGTCCACTATCATTAAAACACTGAATGCCTGAAGTTTCTTTTCCGGAAAATACTGTTCATTGGAAAAAGCATTTATTATAGCGAGAAAGAATTCAACATCGATTTTATATTTACGGCATATTGCCTCGACTGTTTTTTCGCCGAAACCGAAAGGGATTCCGAAACGGTTAATAACAGGCATCAGCAGGTAGTTGCTGTGTGCCACATCGGCCATTTTCATTTTTGCGGTGAAAAGTTTCATTGCTGTTTAGACTCGCTATGATTGATATTCACAATAGTCTCCTGCTCGCCGCAGACTGTACTTTCAAGCTGCAATGTAGGGTGATTGATGCTGAATTTTTTTTGAAGCTCGGCTTCAATCTTTTTTGTAATAATGCGGCCCTGGCTGATCAGCTGGTCTTTAACAACCAGATGCGCACTCAACGCCCTGAATTGTGAAGAAAGTCCCCATATATGAATATGGTGCACGTTTTCAACTTCCGGAAAAGAACTTATAAAATTTGCCACGGCATCGAGATCGATCCCTTTCGGAGTTCCTTCTGTCAGGATATTGACAGTTTCGGCAAGTATGCTCCACGCACTGATTATAACAAAAGCGCCTATTGCGACAGAAATGATCGGATCCAGTATGTACCAGTTCTGCCAGTAAATAAATATTCCGATTATAATTACGGCAACCGACTCGAAGGCATCGACAAGAAGATGCAGGTATGCACTTTTGACATTCAGGTTATAATGTGCATCTTTTTTTAGTATAAGAGTAGAGGCTGTATTTACAATCAGGCTGACAACTGCAATTATGATCATCCATAATCCTGCTACCGGTTCGGGATTAAGAAACCGGCCGATACCTTCGTATATAATATATGCTCCTATAATGACGAGAGTCAGCGCGTTGATAAACGCTGCAAATATTTCTACGCGTACATAGCCGTATGATTTTTGCGAATTTGATTTCCACAAGACAATTTTTGATGCAGCATAACTCAGCATAAGCGTAAAAAAGTCGCTTAGATTATGCATGGCATCCGAAATCAAGGCAAGGCTGTTTGTAAGTATCCCCCCTATGAACTCTATTATAAAAATCAGAGCGTTCAATATCATTGCGATTAACAGCCGTCGGCCTGTTGCAGATGCGTGCGTATGTTTACTGCTCTTGTTTTTCACAATATTAGAAATATATGATTACAGCTGAACGCCGAATTGTTGAAGTGACCAGTGCCGCTTCCCAAAAAATATTCTTGTGTCTTATAAGCAAGGTTTATCAAAAAAGGCACTAGTGCTCGTTTCCTTATAAAAGTCGCAATAAATAAAATGTAATACTACTTATTGGAAACGGCATCAGAATCCAATTATGTATAACAGCGATCCAATAGCTACCCCGAAAGTGATGTTGAATATCTTAATATAAATTGAATCTTTAACGGAATACGACAGCATCGGCAGCATGCTGTGCCCGTCCTGCACAAAAGAACTTGTGAAAAGAACCGAAAAGGGAATTAATCCGTTTGCGAACATGGTGACAAAAAGAAGGTGGGGGCCGGACTCCGGGATTAAACCGATTGCGGCTCCAAGGAGAAGAAGAACAAAAGTGTACTGCGAACTAATCGCATCAAAATGCCAATATGACATCCCAAATTCCACAATAATTAAGGCGCCGAATGTCCATAGAGCAGTTTTCCATAGATGCTGTCGGATTATATGTTTCCAGATATGATCTTTTATATAATGCTGAAAGCTTCTTTCTTCATGGTGATATAGGATCTCCGGACAATCCTGACAGGTTTTTATATTCGCTTTCTTTACAAATTTATCCACTAGAAATCCTGTTACTACGCCTGTGACAAACAGGAGAGCGAAGAGTATCAAAGCGGTTTTGGGAAACATCGCAAGCATAATGAAAGCTTCATCGCCCGATGCTGCTGCCATCGAGCCGACAAGGGCGCCAAAACTTATCATACCATGGATATACAGCGAGACATTTGTAAAGCCGCCTACACATCCAGGAACCGTCCCAATTGCAGAACTTACTACATATTGCCGCCATTGGCGGTCCTGTTTTAACAGAAGTGCAATTTTTCCGCGTGTCCAAACATTGATTATATCTACCAAAACCATCATTAGTAATACTAAAAGAGTAACCTGTAATGTCTCTCCTATGACTTTCATTATTATGGAATGCATAGTTTTACCTTTTTGTATATAATAGAACTACCCCCCAGTCTAAATTCTGAGGAGGTAGTTGTTTATTTGATGATTTACTTTTTTAAAATAGTGCTAAGGACCTTTTCTTTGTCAAGTTTCTTCGTACAGAAGAACCAGTCGTAACAGTGCACGTCTTCCTGTTTTTTCTCCATGCGTTCTTTGGCCACGCCGCAGGATCCGGCAGTAGGGACAATCACTTCATCGCCGGGACGCCAGTCGGCCGGTGTTGCGATAGAAAATGCATCGGCAGTCTGCATAGCGATGAGCGCGCGGTATAATTCGTCAAAATTTCTGCCTAGACTGAGCGGGTAGTATATAATAGCGCGGATGATTCCTTTGCTATCAATAATAAACACTGCGCGGACAGCCTTCGTATTGCTTTCGCCCGGCTGCATCATTCCGTATTTATTTGCGACTTCCATTGTGATGTCTTCGATCAAGGGGAATTTTACTTCGATATTTTTCATTCCTTTATATTCAATCTTCTCTTTGATCGTTCTCAGCCATGCAATATGACTGTAAAGACCGTCTACCGACAGCCCTACAAGCTTGCAATTCGCTTTTGCAAATTGATCTTCCATTGATGCAAAAGTCATAAATTCTGATGTGCAGACCGGTGTAAAATCCGCCGGATGGCTGAACAGAATTACCCAGCTTCCTGCATATTGTTCGGGAAAATTGATTTCACCCTGTGTTGTGACTGCCTTGAATGAAGGGGCCTTCTCGCCGATGCGCGGCAAGGACAGAGCCTGATTTGTTGTCTCCATAATATATCCTCCTTATTGGGAATTTTAAATGTGAATAAATGATTGCATAATAATTTTAAAATTAGATACATTATTATTCAATAGGATTCTTCCTATATTTGAAATTCCAACAATTATCGGATGTCTTTAGTTCCTTCACGGAGGGTATTTAAAGCCAAATGAATGCATTCATATTTTGGTTCCGGGATTCCTTCTAGAAATGAAAGTACGTCATCAAAGTTGATTTGCATTGCCTCGTGTATCGTTTTTCTCTTTATAATTTCCGTCAAGGCTGACGCCGCGGCTTCCAATCCCCTGCACCCGATATATTCATATTTTGCATCGGTGATTGTATCTTTTTCGAGTTTTAAATACAGTATTAAGGTATCACCGCAATCAGATTGGTACCTCGCCGTTATATCCGGTTTCTCCATAGTGCCGAAATTCAGCTGTTTTTCGAGTATTGATACTGCTTTTGCAGAATAACCGGCATCCGTAATAATCTTAAACGGATTCTGACTTGAATTTTTCATTTTAGTCTGGTTATCTCTTGAAATAAAAATCGATTGCTTCGCTCACTTTCATATTGCTTTTCAAACCGATAATGACTTTTATTCCGGCTCTCTTAAGTGCTTCTTCGGCATTGCCGCCTACAGCTCCGGTTATCACAGCTTCAGCATTTTCATTAATAATTAACTGTGCAGCTTTGGGCCCAGCTCCATGCTCCATGCTTTCAGCAGAATTTACGATTGATTTTATTTCTTTTGTTTGATCGTTGAATAAAACAAAGTATGAACACCTGCCGAATTTCTCGGAGACCAAAGAATCTGCGGACGGGCCTGTCGATGTGATTGCTAGTATCATATTTTTATCCTGATTGTTTGTAATGAATTCCATATTGTTAAAATTTCCTGAGCCGCTATGTTTTCCGGGTATTCCAGTATACTTTTTTCCTGCTGGAGTGCGGTGACAACTTTTTCATCAAAAGATATTTTGCCGGCAAGAGAGATATTCTCCTGGTGCAGGTAATTTTCAATTTGTTCGGCAACTTCTTTGTTTATATCGTGCTTATTTATAACAACTGCTGTATAAACCTTAAATGATTGCACGAGACGTACTATCCTTTTAAGATCATGCAAGCCGGAGAGTGTCGGTTCGGTGACCAGCAAAACGGCGTCAACCCCTGAAAGGCTCGCATTCACAGGACAGCCGATACCGGGCGGGCCGTCTATTATTAACCATTCTTTTTCTTTCTGTGTGCAGTAGGCGGATGCTTTTTTCTTGAGTTCTGTAACGAGTTTGCCTGAATTTCCTTCACCCGGGAGCAGTTTTGCATAAAGAAATTCACGGTTCTCCGGAATCCTGCAGTCAAATAAATGGCCGGATAGGTTTTTATTAAATTCGATTGCATTGCTCGGACAGATTCTGAAGCAGAAACCGCACCCCTCGCATAGAACTTCATCGACCGAGTAATCAACGATTGCATCGAAACGGCATGACTGCAGGCAGAATTCACATCGCGAACACAAATCCTGATTAATGACTGCTTTTTTTCCGCCGTGGAATTCTGTTTTTTCTTTTACTTCCGGTTTTAAAAGGATAAAAAGATCAGCTGCATCGACATCGCAATCGGCGACAACACTGCGGCCGGCTAATTTCGAGAATGCAGCAGCGATAGTGGTTTTTCCTGTGCCGCCTTTGCCGCTCAGTATTAAAAGCTGTTTTATGGAAGGATTGATTGTCATTATCGTTTCTCATCGGGTGTGCATCGCGCTTGCATAATAGAATTGACAGTCTTATAAACCTGTCGAAAATCTTCCTTTAATTCAGGCCTGACCTGAACAGGAGGGATGCCGCGGGAATAGTGTTCGGCGATCTTTCTATCAAAGGGAATTTTTAATAAAACGGGGATGTTCCCGGAACTGCAGTAACTGTCGAGTTCAGTAAAGTTTTCGTCATATTTGTTGATTATTATTCCAAATGGTATTCCAAGCGAGCGAACTACCTGGACGGCGAGCTTGAGATCGTTCAAGCCGAATGGTGTGGATTCGGTGACGAGTATACAGAAATCAGTGCCGTTAACAGCAGCGACCATCGAGCAGGATGTGCCGGGAGGCGCATCGATTATGTTAATGCTGTCAGGTTTGATTTCTTTGCGCACATGTTTGATCAACTGCGCACCATGCATTTCGCCCACTTTGACGGTGCCGTCGATAAAACTTACGGATTCCGATTTAATATGCCCTTTTCTGATTTCGCCGAAGCTTCTTTCAGTCTCATATATAGCACGTTCAGGACAGAAATTACTGCACACGCCGCATGAATGACACAGGTCTTCAAAGAACATAACATCCGATTTCATGACGACTATTGCATTGAACTCGCATAATTCAGAACACTTGCCGCAGAAAGTGCATTTATTCAAATCTACTGCCGGCATTTTTTTTGTGATTTCTTTCTGTGAAGTAATTTCAGGTTTTAAGAGAATATGTCCATTCGGTTCTTCCACATCGCAGTCAATATAAACCGACGGTTGAACCGACAATGCCAGGTTCACTGATATCGTTGTTTTCCCTGTCCCGCCTTTTCCGCTTGCGATTGAAATTATCATACTTTAAATAATACCTCTTCGTGCAACAATTACATGCTGAATATCGCTTTCAGCGTTAATAACAGAAAATCCTTTTTTATTCAAATATGCTTCTATTTCAGCAAGACCGATTTTTCCTGCTTGATGTGTGTGGCCGTCAAGTGCGTGGATTTTTTCTATTATTCTAAATCCGTTTTCTGTAAAATCGGCAATAACAATTTTACCATCGGGAGAAAGAATGCGGATGAATTCATCTGTTACTTTATTAGGTTCCTGCAAATGATGAACCACGTTGACGGAAAAAATGATGTCAAAACTGCCGTCAGGAAAATTCATCCGCTCAGCATTTTCTATCCTGAAATCTGCCAGTTTATTAAAACCGAAATAAGCCAGATTGAGCTTTGCGTAATGCTGTTCTTCCGCCGAGATGTCTATTGTGACAAACGGACGGCCTTCTTTTGCCAGAGCAATAGCAAAATGCCCCTTTCCGGTTCCTGCTTCAAGAATCCTGCCGTTTAGGGGTTTTGCCTGTTCGACAATAAAGCTTCTTTCTTTTTCTACATCGTAGCCGTAACTTTTAAATAAAGCCGTACGTTCGGAATACTTTTTATGATTTTCTAATATTTCTTTATCCACAGCAATTTACTTCTGAGACATATCTTCAAGCAGTGCTTCAAGGTCGTCTTCGTGTTCAATTTCTTCTTTCATTATTTCAAGCGCCAGGTGATATGTAAGCACATCTTTATCCTTTGTTGCTTCCGCAAGTTTCCTGTATACTTCAATTGCGCATTGTTCGCCTTTTATATTTTGATTCAAAAGAGTTTTTACGGAAGGATCCTCGGGAGAATCATAACCGCAGTTGGTCATTTTATACCAATCTTCCGGTTTTAAAATGGGTGTACCTCCTAATTGCATAATGCGTTCCGTCAGCATTTCTGCGTGTTTTAATTCTTCGGCTGCGTGTTCGGCAAGTTCCCCGGCAACCGCGCCGCGCATCTGGCCGCAGACTACTTTTGCCCCGATCCAGTACTGATAATAAGCAAGCCACTCATCCGCAAACGCTTTATTCAGCAGTGTAACGATGTTTTTGGCTTCAGCTCCGACCATTTCTTTTGCTTTTGTACCCATAACTTTCTCCTTCTTTTATTGTGATTAAAAACTAACAATTATGATTATGCTCATTTGCACAAGCTGAATGACCGCTTAGTTTGCCCTGGATAAAAAGGTTCAAGGCTTCTTCGTAAAGAAGTCCGGGTGCAGTTATTACATTAATACCGAATTGCTCGAATTTCATGATCGCTTTTTGTCCCATTCCTCCGGCAATTATCGCCTGAATGTTGAATTGGTGCACATAACCCGGTACTTCACAAGCTCCGCTGTGCTGGCCTGCTAACGGATTATCATGGCTTTCTTTCTTTATGATTTTTTTTTGTTCATCCAGTTCGCAAATATTGAATTTAGAGCATCTTCCGAAATGCTCGGCAACTTTTTCCTGAGTCCCGTCTAATTCTATTGCGATTGCTATTCTGTGATTCATTGTTATTTTTATCCTTATTTCAACTTGTTAAAAACACTGGCGGATAGAATTATTATAAAATCTCGAATATGGTTTACAATTTCTTTGAACCGGAATAAACTGCCTCGACTTTAGGCGCAGCAGCGGCATGGTCGGGGAATTCAGTTGGGTTCCATTTTTTCATATCATTAAAAATATTTCCAGTTTTGTGATACTCAATACGTCCTTTTAACTGAAAGTATTTATTGCTTTCGAAGAGAAAGAGGACAGATCCTTTACTCCCGTTTAAAACATTCTTGCGTGTTTTATCAAAATAATAATCTACTATAATGATTGTCTCCGAATTGTATATAGAGACACATGTGGCATAAATAGAATTTGGAATGCCGTCGGCATCTACGGTGGAAAACACAATCGGACCCACGCGTTTATCCCATGATACTATTACTAACGTGGGCAAAACCACCATTTTACTTTTTCCTTTTTAATGCTTATTCAAATATAACGGGATGGATCGAATTATCACACCACCCGATATGTTTAGATCAAGATAATCAATTTCCCGTTCTTCTTCCTTGTCCTTTACGAAGGCTGCCGCCGCGAGGTTTCCCGCCGCGCCCGGCTCCCAGCCCTTTCTTTGTCTCGCCGGTCTGTCTTGCTGCTTGATTATTTTGCGATTGTGAATTTCGGCAGCGGCCTCTTCTTCCGCCGGTCATCGGCCCTTGTCCTTGCGGACCCGTTCCATCTAGATTAGGCATAATATCCTCCTGTAATTGTTTACTTGATTTCTTGTTGCATCCTCAATCAATGTCGGTTGAATGAAATCAAGTTATTTACCTGTGTCCCATGTATTCAACCCTCTGCGTGTTAAATAACATTTTTGGAATTAGACGAGTTACAGCGTTATCGGTAACATGATATTTTAATAATTTAAAAAACTATTTTTTGTTTAGTGTTTTAATAACTACGAAACAACCACGTTTATAACCTTGTTCTACCGGTTCGACTTCGTGAATTTCGTCCAAATTCTTAAATATTGTTTGGGAAAACTCAAATTCTCTAAATCCCGATGTTTTTAAATATTCTAATATTTCCCGGGTCGAATAGAATTCTGCATAGCGGTAAAATACATTATTTTCTTTAAATTTCTGATATACTTTACCAATGGTACTATTCCTGTCAATGAATCCAATAATAAAACAGCCGTGAGGCTTTAGTATCCGTCTGACTTCATTAAAAGCTTTTTTTATGTCATCTAAAAAACATACGGTTGTTACCATTAGTGCGAAATCATAGCTATTTTCTTTGAGGGGAAGGGATTCGGCTATACCATCGATTACATCAATTCCTCTTTTTCTCGCCAAAGCACTCATTTTTGGAGATGGCTCTACACCGGTATTTATTCCGAGTGCCTTAGCAAACAATCCGGTTCCTACGCCGATTTCAATACCGTTTCCTTTTACCGGAAGCAGTTTTCTAATTGCTAAAATCTCAGATTGATAAGCATATTTGTTGCGAACAAACCAGTCTTCATAATCATCGGTATGCTCTTCAAAGGGCTGGATTCTTGGCATTTCGTATCCCTTATTTTTTCAAATCCAAAATTATATCACTGTATTCGTAAATAATTCTCCAGCATCATAAATCCTTTGATGTCCCTTTTATTAAAAACAGGCTTAATGCTTTAACCGAATGAAATAATAATTTCAAACAAGCTCTTTCTCTTTAAAGTGTAACTCAATTTTATCAACGATTGATTGAAACGCCTTTGTCACTTCACAATCCGGTTTTTCAAGAAAAATAGGTTTCCCTTTATCACCAAGGATGCGAGCTTCGGTATCAATAGGAATTGAACCGAGAAAATTGACACTCATTTCTTGGGCTAATTTTATCCCTCCGCCTTTCCCGAATAGATCGATTTTTGCTCCACAATTTGGACAAAGCAATCCGGACATATTCTCTACGATTCCAATTGACGATATTTCCAATTGTTTCGCCATGTTCACTGCACGTTCTGCATCAATAACAGAGACTTCCTGAGGTGTTGTAACGATGACGGCGTAATCAGGTTTCATTTGCTGGGCTATTGTAAGTATTTCATCTCCTGTGCCGGGAGGGAGGTCTGCGATTAAAAGATCAAGATCTTCCCATATGACGTCTGCCAGAAATTGGCTGATGACTTTTGATCGCATCGGTCCGCGCCATATAAGCGGCTGGCCTTTTTGCAGAAGGCCTGCCATTGATATCATCTTTACACCATCTTTTTCAAAGGGAAGCATTTGATTGTTCATAACGGTCGGATTGTCGTCGATGCCTAGCATTTTAGGTACGTTCGGACCCGTTATATCTGCATCGAGAATTCCGGTGGTAAATCCCTTCGAATTAAATCCGTATGCAAGATTAACCGCTACCGTAGTTTTCCCGACGCCGCCTTTACCGCTGAAGACAGCAATACGGTGTTTTATTTTTGAGACAGTTTCTGAAATTCTTTTCCGTTCTTCTTCGATTGCCTTTTGTCTTTCTTTTTCGTCCATTTTATTTCCGTTTCGATAGTTTCATTTAAACCATTTAACAATAGCGTTTATAGTTGCATTAATTACTGGATATGCAATAGGGGATGGTGTAAGCAGGGGATGAGTGCCTATTTGCAGTGTGTTGATATCAGTATCAGTCATTCTGTTTAAAATCATAACTGAGACCATGTTAATAAGCTCGCCCACGGAATCGCCGCCGTATATTTGCGCTCCCAGAAGTGTATGCGAGTACGTGGAAAAAATTAATTTGACATAAACTTCAGAGACTCCCTGGAGTTTACCCGGGTGCCTGTCAACCGCCTTAGAAATTCCTACAGTGTATTCCAATCCTTTTTCTTTTGCGCGTCTTTCCGTCAAACCGCTGACAGCAAAAGCAGTTTTCCCGATTTTTGTTGAAAATGTTCCCAGAACGCCTTGATATTGCCTGACGACTCTAATTGAATAAAGATTTGAGCCGACCAGTCTTCCTTCAGCCATAGCGGTAGAAGCCAGCATGATATTTGAGAGGTCGCCTGTAAAGAAATCGTATTTTACGGCGCAATCACCTATAGCAAAAACATCTTTTTCAGATGTACGCAAATAATCATCAACGGGCACTCCTTTTCCTTCCTGATATGGAATACCTATTTTCTTTACAAGTTCAAGATTCGGCTTATATCCTACAGAAATGATAACGAGGTCGCACTCTATTTTTGAGCTGTCGTCAAGTTCCACACCGTCGACAGAAGTCTCGCCTAATATTTTATTAATCTTTTTTCCTGTTATGATAGTCCCTCCTTGCCCGATGAGTATTTCTTTAACTTTATCTCCGAATTCTTGATCCATGGTCGGTAACAGCTGAGGCATCATCTCAACGAGAGTAGTGTTCTTTTTCGCTTTTACTAATTCATCTGCAACTTCAACCCCAATATATCCTCCTCCAACAATAACAATTTTTTTTGCATTATGAACTGCTGTACGAAAACGTTCCAGGTATTCTCTTTCTTTATGAACGAGATAGACTCCTTCTTTATTGTTTCCTTCAATCTTGGGGAGCATGGCGACAGAACCTGTAGCTAATACAAGCTTTTCATACTGGATTTCTTCACCGTCAGAAAGAATCAAGGTATGGTCTTTTCTATCGACAGCTTCGCCATTGATGATTTCAATTTTATTTGTTGTCAACGGTACATCCGGTAAAATATTTTCATCGACGCCATTTAAGGAGAACAAAATATAAGGTATCCCGCATGGGATCATCGGTTTCATGTCTTTGCGAATTAACGCGACATTTTTACTTGGATAAGAATTTTTAGCAGATAACGCCGCTGAAACTCCAGCGGGGCCTCCGCCAACGATTACTACATCGTATTTTCTCATAATTTCACCTTTTATTTTGATTGTACAACAAAACTCCTTTTCCCAGCATATAACCGGAAAGTTTGGCAATTACATCGCATTTGACTTTGAATAAAAAATAAATAGGCCTTTTTTCATCGAACAATGTTTCCAGGTTTCCTTGTCCTTTTGCTATAACAATATCGGCATTATTGTAGAGTTTTAAAAATTCCGGCGTGCACTGTTTCAGATCGGTTCCTGCGATAATGCTACCGCTTTCGATTACTTCACATAATGCGTCTATACCGATTCGTTTTGCATCTTCCAGTGTAATATCGTTCAGAATGGGCTTCGACCTTACAGCAAAAACGACCTTTTTCGGTAAAAGCTCCTGTATGAGAAATTTATCGTACAGGGCTTCCTCGTAATTATCTCCGATATAAAGTATAAGGCCGGACTTATTCAGGTCTTCTTTGAAAATAGGGAGCATAGACAGGTCGAGGGAATCAGATGCGATTCTATTGACTTCGTATTCGATATCAAAATTGTGATTTGCACCTAAGTCTATTATGTTGCCGATAATTGCTATCCTTATGGCAGTATCCAGCCTGTCTTTTGAAGCTTCCATCATCATTTTGAAAAAAGGAATATATTTTTCGGCTCTTTTCATATTCGACTGTTTTATGCTTTCGTACGGATTACTGATCCCTAAATTCTTTTCAACGATGGATTGTATGGTTAAGGAGAATAAAGGTCCTGTGAAATTCATATCGATGCCGTCAACAGCTTTGCATACTTCTTTCATTATTTTCAGCTGGAGTTCATTATTGCCGTTTGTGAACAGCTTTGAAGCGTTATACGCCTGATTGATTATGCAGGGAATGCATTGTGGATCGAAAAACATATCTATTATTATTCTTTCTCTATATTGTTTCTATTGGCTGTCGGCTTATGATTTATTTCGTGATAACTTCTTTTTAAAATGAGAATCAAGCCAGCCGTTTTTTACTTGTTTTCTTGAATCAAAATGATTTACAAAAGGTTTTATATCCAATAATGGGGTGTTATTCAAAATGTCGACTTCTGAGAAAATGATTACATTATCCTTTACTTGTTCCAGTTTAACAATCGAAAACCCGATATGATTCGGCCTGTGCGGACTTCTTATCGCAAATATTCCATGTTCTTCATTTTCAAGGAATGGCTTGCCGATAAGCTGTTCCTTTTTCGAGCGGTTAAAATGATATATTAAAATCAGATGAGAAAAACCTTCAATATCTTTTAGGCCTTCTATGTATGATTTTAATAATTCTATTCGTCCCTTGGTTTTCTTATTGAACGTGCCCTGGATGGGAATAGACTCGAGTTTCTTAAAGGGTGTATAAATTATTCCTATCGGCTTTATTTCTATTTTCTTTTTCATCTTAAAATGCGATTACTCTGCTGCTTTCTTTTTTAGAATGTTATAACTTTATCGCTGTCAACTACCCAATCTGCCAATTCTCCCATTGTTGCTTTATTTGCCCCTTCAAAATATGGATGGTTTTTGTAAATTCCGCAGCGCGCCATACAAGTTCCGCATACTTTTACAGGGGCGCCTTTGGCGATTAAATCTTTTAACATATGTGATAAATCCTGGTCATAGCCCTGCGGCGGTTTGCAGACATCTCTTGCCATGTCAACTGAATCATTCATTAGAAAAATCCTGACATCCTGTCCGTTTTTTCTGAGAGTCTCGGCAAGCCGCAGACCATTCCAGGTTACATCGGTGTTGTCGTACGGTTCTCGATTAAAAATGATTAGTATCTTCATTTATTCTCCTTGTATTATTTAAAGATTCAAGCATTTTACTTTATCAATACCTGCAATTGTTACGCCGGCTTTTCCTTTTGTTTAAACCTGGAGCTATTATCTGTTGAGTTATTCCCTTTTTTTGATGATTTATACAGTATAACGGAGCCTATCGATCCTATCGTTATCATTATTATGGAGATCAATTGCGCTTCGCTTAATCCAAATGCTATTCGCGGATTGATGCGTATGAACTCTATCGTGAATCTTTCAAGTCCGGCCAAAACTAAATAGAACATAAACAACATACCTGTCGGTAACGGTTTTTTACGTATTGACCAGAGAACCAAAAACATGGCGCTGCAAATCAGAAATTCATAAACAGGAGTCGGATGGCATGGAAGATTATCGGGCACCACGCCGCCCGGGAACTGATTGTAGACTTCGGGAAAATCTATGAAAGCCACAGAAGGAGGGACGGTACCGTTTGAATAATTCGTACCCCACGGCAGAGTTGTAGGAAAGCCGTAATCGCCGTCACCGGATAAATGGCATCCTATTCTGGCTATGCCGTATGCGAGAATCAACGCTGGCGATATTGCATCTGTAATAGTGAGGAAAGGTATTTTCTTTTTTCTTGAATAAATATATACGGAAATAGCGGCCAATATAAAGCCGCCGTAGAATGTAAGTCCGCCCGGATTAAATATCATTCCTATCGGGTCGGCTGTAAGTTCTTTCCAGTATTCCAGTACGTATAGGATTTTTGCTCCGGCAATACCTGAAATAAGCGCTATTAAAGTAATGTTGTTGGCAATATTCGGATCAAGTTTTCTGCGTCTGAATTCACTTACAAAAAAATAATTTCCAACAATAAAACCGATTGCAAGCATTAAACCGTAGCTGTAGACCGTAAAAGGGCCGATTTCAAAAAGTCTGGGACACATAAGTATTTCGTCTATTTATAATATGTTCGGGATGTTTTTTAATTACGGATGATTTTCTTTGTTGTTGAATTGCTGCTTTTACCTTTAAGAAAAACTATCGTTTCTATTTGTTATATATAAAATCGTTTAACAAAGAGTTATTTAAAGAATAAGATTTAGAACCGTGCCGGTTAATAATGCAACTATAATCATAATGAAGGTAGCTTTCAACATGTCTTTTATTCCTAATTCTCTAATTAAAACCATATAAGTAGCAATACAGGGGAAATAAACCGCTAATATCGTTGAGCCGATTACTAATTGTTTGGTAGATAAATTAAGCGGCCCGAGCATACCCACAGCAACGTCTTTTCTTAAGAAACCAACTATCAGAGTGGAAGTTGCTTCTTTAGGAAGACCCCATAGGCCGGTTAAGATGGGAGCGAAAATATCGGCAAAGAAATCAATAATTTTTAAAGAATAAAGTGTATTCAAAAAAAGCACACCTAAAAACACCAAAGGCAATGCTTCCTTTAAAAACCCTGACAAACGCATAAACAGTTTTTTCATTACTGCTTGAGTTTGGGGTATCCGATAAGGAGGTATTTCAAGCAATATCTCCGGACTCATCCCCTTTAAAACTTTATTTAGTATTAAACCTTTGACAATCAAAATTACAAAAAGAGTGAAGAATATAATTGCTACGTATTTCCCTCCTCGCTGTCCGACTAATCCTACAATCATAGCAATTTGCGCCATACAGGGAATCGCGATCGCCATTAAAGTAGCGGCAATAAATTTTTCACGTCTTTCTTCTAATATTCTAATTGCTAACGCTCCCGGAACATTACATCCCAATCCTAATATAAAGGGGATTATTGCGTATCCATGAAGTCCAAGATGATGCATGAAATTATCCAATAAGACCGCTAAACGAGGGAGATAGCCAAAATCTTCCAGAATTCCTAATACGAGATAAAAACTCACGATGTAAGGCAAGACCATACCGATAGGCACGAAAAGTCCGGTAGTTAAAAGCCCGAAAGACTGTATAAAATCTATGTTGCCGGCAATAAGATTACCGATGAAAATATGATGTAAGAAAGTTTGTTCACCTAAGTAATTGCTTAAACTCATCATCAAGGGTAACCAGAGATTTTCAAATAAAGGTTCAAATATATATCCAATAAGACCTTCTCCGATAAACCGAATTACCAAAAAGGCGCAATATATGATACCTATTGCTATTGGCAGACCGGTGAAAGGTTTAATACTGAGATCTTCTAATCTTTCTAATAATGTGTGGTGACGGTGAGATAATTTCTGGGTTTTTTCTATGATTTTTCCGATTTTATTCCATCTGTCACCATCGGAGGAAACAGACATTTTCCCGACTTTTGCTTCTGGTATGCGATCTATTAATGCCTTTATCCCCTCACTGGATAAACCGCATGTATGAACTACCGGGACACCCAATTGCTCTTCTAATTTCTTGATATCAATTGAAATACCCCGGTGTTTAGTGTCGTCCCAAATATTTAAGGCAACAATTACAGGAATTTTTCTTTCAAGCAATTCAAGTGTCAGGTAAAGGTTCCTTTCCAAATTTGTTGCGTCCACAACATTGATGACCACATCGCCTTCTTTCAGCATTTGTACGGTAACCTTTTCAGCTTCACAGGTCGGTTTTAAAGTATATGTTCCGGGAACGTCTATGATCATTACACTTTTATCACCAAGTTTCATTTGGCCCTGGCTGAATTCAACCGTTGTTCCAGGATAGTTGGAGATTATTACTTTTACTCCGGTGAGCCTGGAAAAGATCGTGCTTTTACCGACATTAGGATTGCCTACAAGTAAGATTTTTTCTATTTGCATTCGTCTATCTCAACGATAATTTTTTTTGCTATTCCGAATCCAACGGCAACCTGCATATTGTCTATTTCTACAGTCTGCGGACCACGCCAGAAATGAGAACTAACCTTGGTTATTTTCTTTCCGGGCCTAACTCCTAAATTTTGCAATTTTCTTATTAGACCGTAACCGCCCTGAATTGCTTTTACCGTACCGGTTTCTCCGGGCTGCATCTGAGCTAAATCTGTAATCATCTTCGATACCCTAGGATCGTTCCATTTTTTTATTTTGCGTTTTTTTATCCCTCTGCGATTACCGTGATACCAGCTTTCACTTTATCGCCGGTTTTAACTTTTAAGTGTAAATAATCAGGTAAAGAGAGATCGACCTGTGAACCCAATTTAATCATTCCTATCCGCTGTCCCTTAATAACTTTATCACCGACATTGATCCAGCATACTATCCTTCTTGCAAGTATCCCTGCAATCTGTTTTATTTCGAAGGATCCATTGATCGTTGATATTCTGATTATATTCTGTTCATTTTCAATTTCTGCTTTCTTGTAAAAAGCCGGTAAAAATTTCCCCGTCTTATATTCTACTGCCTCTACCGAACCCTGGAACGGCGCTCTTTGAACATGCATGTCTAATGGCGACATAAAAATCTGTACAATCTGCATCTTATCGTCTTTTTTGATTTCAATAATTTTTCCATCAGCAGGTGAGAGGACTTGGTTATCGTTGATTAATATTTTCCTTTCAGGGTCGCGGTAGAAATACAGAGCGAACAGAGACAATATTAATAGCACCCAAGCAAGAAGATTAAAGACTAAATAAAGCCAGCCCAGCAAAAAAAATGATGTTATGTAGCAGAAGAGAGCAAGAATCAAGCAGATACCCGCTGTTAGCACTCCTTCTTTCACAATTGGCAGTTTCATATTTATAATTGTTATTAGTAAGCTATTGCTTCATGATGATACAATTTAATCAATAATCTGACCATGAACCTTAAAGTTACCGGGTCGATAACTTTGCTCGGTTGTTTCTGTATCTTTATTGAACTAATCGAGCTCATTTTGAATAATTTCCCAGACGTTCTTAATCTGTTGTGAGACTTCTCCCTTTGAATATTCTATAACCGTTTTTTTATTTACCATTGCTTCTATTATTGCGGTATCATATTTGATTTTACCTGCCAGTGCTACTCCGTTATTTCGACAATAACTCTCTATTTCTTCAGCCATTTCCGTATTCAGGTCGTATTTATTGATAACTACAAATGTTTTCACATTAAAATGCCGTGTTAATTCTACTACTCTAATCAAATCATGCAAACCTGATAAAGTAGGCTCTGTTACTATCAAAGCACAGTCTATTCCGGAAATTGAGGAAATAACCGGGCAACCTATTCCGGGAGAACCATCAATGATAATGATGTCACGATTTTCTTTATCGGCTATCAGTTTTGCATTCTGTCTTACCAAAGTCACTAATTTTCCCGAATTTTCCTCTGCAATGCCTAATTTAGCATGAACGAAGGGGCCATATTGAGTATCCGATATGAACCACTCACCCGAAATACATTCTTTCATCGTTATTGCTTCTTGGGGGCAAATTAAACTGCAGACACCGCAGCCCTCACAAGAAATAGGGTCAATTGTTACAGTCGATTGCTGGCTGCCGATGGATGATTGAGTAATGGCGTCGAACCGGCACACTTCAAGACACATGCCGCATTGATTACATTTCCCGCCATCAATGACAGCGGTCTTGCCGCTTTTAAATTCATGTCTCTCTAGAATTTTTGGATTAAGTAAAAGATGCAAGTCTGCTGCATCAACGTCACAATCAACCATAACTTTATTCTTCACTAAACTGGCAAAAGCAGCTGTAATAACCGTCTTGCCCGTTCCGCCTTTTCCGCTTATAATTACTATCTGTTTCATAAACCTCTCTTCAGTAAGTAATCTGCCAGCGCTTTGTGTAAGGTTGTTACTGCTAAAATCGCGCAATGAACATTGGAGCCTAATAAATCGTGCAGTTTATCAATAACGTTTGCTGGAGATAATTTTAAGGCATTTTTTATAGTCTGTCCTTTTACCATTTCGGTTGCGATCGATCCGCAGGCTGTCGTGATTTTGCATCCGTCAGTATAGAAGAGAACTTCGGTAATTTTGCCGTCGTTTATTTTTATGTACATCTCCATAGTATCACCGCATTGGCCTATTACAAGAGCTGCACCGTCTGGCTTGGTCATTTTACCAAAATTCTTCGGTTGGGCCAAGTGCTCAACTATTATTTTTGAAGATATCTTTTTCATATTTTCTATCAGTCGGTTCTTTGTGCTCTATTTTTTGTAAGCTCTAAATAAATAATTCTATTTATGATTTGATTTTTTGATATTGTTAAATAACTGTATAAATTTTGTTATATATTCAGGAATAAATTCAACCATAGGAATCCCTTTTGAATAGGACTCGGCTATTTTTCTGTCAAAAGGTATTCTCATTAAAACAGGGATATTTTCTTTACTGCAGTAATTCTCGACCTCTTGATACCCTGTTTGCCCCGATGCCGTTGGAATATCAGTTCGGTTTATTACCACACCGAAAGCAATATTCAATTTTCTGATTACTTCTACTGCAAGGATGAGATCGTTCATGCCAAAAGGAGTGGGTTCGGTTACAAGAATACAATAGTCACTGCCTTTAATGGATCCGATTACAGGGCAAGATGTACCAGGCGGAGCATCTATGATGACCACTTTATTGTTAGTAATATTTTTTTTAACTGCTCTAATAAGGGGCGGCGACATTGCTTCACCGATATTTAGTTTTCCATCAACAAACTCGATATTCCCGGCTGTTCCAATTTGAATTATGCCTATTTCCCGGCCTACTTCTTCAATCGCTTTCTCGGGACAGAATAAACTGCAACCGCCGCAGCTGTGACATAATTCGGGAAAAATTAAAACTTTTCCTCCTGGTGCAGATGTTTGACTGTCCGTTAGGGGATCGTTTTGAGTGGAATTCTTTATTACGGCAATTGCGTTGTAAACACACACTTCCTGACATTTACCGCAGTAGGTGCATCTCTTCTCGATTACCCTAGGCACCGGAATGCTTATCGGCAGAGTTTTTGTAATATGCGGTTTTAAGAAAATATGCGCGTTGGGCTCTTCTACATCGCAGTCAATAATTTGTATCGTACCCACATAGGCGGATGACAAGGAAAGTGCTAAATTTACAGCAACGGTAGTTTTTCCTGTTCCGCCTTTTCCACTGGCAATTGATATAATCATTTTTCTTGTTTATTCTTGATATAAAACACTTCGAGAAATTCATTAAAAATATTTTCGTTTGAACGCATATCATCTGTTCAGGTAATGTTTAAACCATATTAAAAAGAACCGCGGGTCGTTTAACCCGGATTATTTCGAAAATATTATATTGCAATATGCACGACGAATTACATCCTGCCAGAGCTAACCAGCGGGCAGGATTTCAGTATGACAAAAACTTTATTCTTGAGATAGATTTTAGTTGTTATCACCATGCTGATTATCAAGCCATCTTAAAGTCAATGCTTCGTTCGGACATGTATTTACGCAAATACCGCAGCCAGTGCATTTTTCTAAATCGACTTTTGCTATGCGATTTACAGTGATTGCACCTTGATTACAAACATCGACGCAGGTTCCGCAACCGGTACATTTATTTTCATCGATAAAAGCTTTAACAGACGTTTTTTCCTTGGATTTTTTTTGTTTCCCGCCGCTCACACTCAATTCATTGATCCTGTTAAGGATTGAGTCTATGCGATGCTGAAACGTTTGAGCTTGTTGCTTTAACATATCCAATTCTTGATCTTCTGGAATAGGCTGTTGTGGGTCTTGCAGTGATTGTGGCTGAACTGCAGATGGCGTCCAACTTTCGGAAAACTGCCTTTGTCCCATTCCCTGTCCCATTCCACGGCCAATACCTCTTGTAAATCTGCGATTTCTACCTCTTCCTGTTCCCTGACCGTTACCCCATAACGGTCCTTTTCCGTTACCACCCGGCATCTCAATCACCTCCTTGTTGATTATCATTCTTGTTGTTAAGAGCTTCTTTCTCATTTTGTTTCTTTGAAGAAAAGATTTTTACAATTGAAGCGAATAATGCGACTGTGTTTCCAATTATTGTTATTATACTTTGTGACTTGTTCCCATTATCGGATATCGAATTATTTTTTACACCGCTAAATTGTTCGCGCCTGCGTCCTGTTCCCGGCCCGCTGCCCCATGGAGGTCCTTTTCCGTCTCTATTCGGCATTTATAGATACCCTGTTTTCCTTTTCTCTTAAGACATACCAAATTTTGAATTAGCACTTGGACCTTGAGTCGGTTTAAACTCACCTTTTTTATATCTTTCTATAGCTTCTCTAACATTGCCTGATACACCGCTGATTATATCAATGCCTGCTTGCTGAAGTGATTGGAAGGCATTTGGTCCTATGTTCCCGCTCAGAACTGCCTTGACTTGTTTGCTTGCCATAAGCTGACCGGCCTGAACACCCGCTCCGCCCGTTGCACTAATACTTGGATTATTAATTGCCTCAAATTTCATTGTCTCGGTATCGACGATAATAAAACAATTACATCTACCAAACCGCGGATCAACTTGTGATTCCAGATTATTATTCTGTGCAGTTACGCAAATATTCATGCAATAACACTCCTTTTCAATTTTTATGTTCATCCGGATTAGAATGATCACATTGGGTTTTATCTAAACCGTATCCCTTTCCCGCACCGGGGTTGCAGAGACTCTCGGCACTTTCAAGAGCGTTTTTTTTAATTTTCTCTATTACTTCGTCTATTCTACCGCTTATACCGACGATTGTCTGTATTCCATATTCATTAAAAAAACCTACTGCTCTCATTCCCATACCGCCGCAAACAATACACTCTACACCTTTCTGATGTAAGAATTTTGGTATGAGCCCAAGTTCGTGTCCAGGATTTTCTACAACATCTTTCTTTGCAATGATACCGTTTTCAATGTTCACAATGGTAAAAAAAGGACACCTGCCGAAATGAGCAGACACAAAATCTCCCTCTGTAGATATAGCTATTCGCATATTCATTTCCTTACAAGAATTAATAATTAGAGATAGGGAAAAACCATGTGATTTTCCCCTATCCTAAAAGTTTATTTATCCGAATCGGCCGTTCTTTCGGTCTTCTCTAATGTCTTAATACGATCCAGAATACCGTCAAGCTGAGTTTTTAGAGCATCTGCTTCCTGCTTGAGCATATCCATTTCCTGTTTTGGAGTTATGTTTGGATAAGCATCAGCAGGAAAAGCATAAGCGGTTCCAGCCCAACCCGGGAAACCGGCAGACCAATACCGGTGCCTCCAACCACGTCCGAACCCACCATGACCCCAGCCTCGGCCGAATCCAAAGCCGAAACCTCTGCCTGGAATTGGATTCATATAACCGGGTATAGTATAACCCGCACAGTAGCCTGCTGCGCGACCAGTCATTGGACCAGCCCCACTTGGACCAGTTCTGTCTCCTTTAGGCATTTTATTTATCTCCTTTCTTATTGTTAATTATTTTCTTTATATCATTAATAAGGGAAAATTATTTCTTCTGGCATTTACTGCACAGACCATAGAACTGAATGAGATGGTTTGTGATTTTAAAGTTAAATTTTTCAGATAATCCTTTTTCGGTTTGGCCCAGTAATTCTTTCTCTTCTTTTGCAAAATCTGTGTAATCAATAATTTTACCGCAATCCGTACACAATAGATGGTGGTGATGTTGTTTTCCCTGGAGCCCTTCGGCTAATTCGTAACGTGCTCTTTTGTCTCCGAAGTCGAATTTCAAGATAAAACCCATTTCTACGAGCAGCTCCAGTGTCCGATATATAGTTGTTAAGCCGATGGCCGGGTATGTTTTATGAACTTCTATATAAATCTCTTCTGCGCTTAAATGCTTGGAAGTTTTACTCAAGACGGTAAAGATCACTTCTCTCGGAACGGTTAATCTGTACCCGCAGCCTCTAAATTTCCTGTGCCACCAGCGTTCTCCCATTTTTATTCCTCTAGGCATATAATTACCTTTTTGGTAATGATTATCATTATCAAATATAACATAATAATATAATGAATCAAGTACGGTTAAACGATATATATAAAACTGCCGTTTTTGCTTGATTTTAGCGGAGAGTGAATGCCCCGCGGGCGCGGGCACAGCATTCGTTCGAGCATAGAATCTCGGCGTCCGCGAATATAATTTTTCCGCGCTCGCCAGCCAGCCGTGCATTGATAGTGAGAGCTTTGCCGGGTGGAATAGGATGCAGGTAGCGTACTTCCAAACGGCATGTGAAAGGATCTTTGCCGTTTCTTTTTTTCAGAGTTCGGACCATTGCGGCATCGAGTATGGTGGCAACAATGCCGCCGTGGACAATATCCTTATAACTTTGAAAGCGGGAGGGAATTGATACGCGGCCGGTGGTTCCATTCGGCCCTTCTTTAAACTTTATATGCAGACCCTGATAATTAGCCATACCGCAGGCAAAACAAGACGAATGGAATATTTCGTTTGTATTCTTCATTTTTATATGGGCCTGTTTAATCTATGGAAGCAAAACAGCCATTGCCACTACTGAGGTCCACCTGCCTTCCTTGTCGCCCTCGGCAGATTGAGTTGTGTTAAAAGTTCTGACTATTTTTCCGGACATTTTATAGATTTTTTCGCGCTCGTCCCATGCAATATTAGGGTCGAATTCCACGCCGAGTGTCGATGCCAGCATGGTTGCTGCTAAATCTTCCGCATATTCGCCGCATTTTTCGTCAGTTTCGCCATGCGGGTGATGTTCCGAGAGATAGCCATACTGAGTTTCTTCTGCAGGAACGGCGGCGCCTATTGATGCAGCAATTAAACGATTGGGCTCATTAGTAGCATTGCGTGCCATAACGACGAAAGTTATTGTGCCGGCTGATAATTTTTTTATTCCTTCGGATACAGGAACACGCTTGCATCCGGGCGGAAGAATACTGGAAACGGAAACAAGGTTGCACATTTCAACTCCGGCATCACGCAGAGCAAGCTCAAATGACTGTAAATAATCCTTATGTCGGCCTACGCCTTTTGTAAAAAAGACCTGTGTGGGAACAAACATTATCTTTCTCCATATACTGTTTAAAAGTTATCCTATTTAAAACCTATTTATTCATTATTCCATTCCATTCCGGCATAACCCTGTATAACTTTAGTTCCGATTTTTTTACGCAGAAAGGCAGCTGCTTCATCGCCTGTACAATGACATGCGATGATCTGTTCTGCATTCCATTTCTGTAAAGCTTCGCATGTTGCTTCAAGCCGCAGGGCAGAAGCATTGGCAAGATGAAATCCGCCTATAACAGCATGGATTTTTTTCTGTCCGCTGATTTTAAGAATATACTCTATAGTATTTATTAAACCTGAATGGCAGCAGCCGGTGATTATGATTAGTCCATTATCGCTGTTAATCCACAATGCCATATCGTCTTCTATAATGTCCGGTTGTTTCCCTGCAGGATCAAGGAAAAAGGGTCCGCCTGTATCTTCCAGCGGGTCTTTTCTCGGGATGAATCCGGATAATCCAATGTTTCCGGAAATGCTTTCCGGTTTATCGATCTGCTTTATCTGACCTGCACTAAGGCCGAAAAACACAGATCTTATTTCCTCTGGCATTGAAATATCTTTTGGATTTGCACCTTCTCTGATGCTGTATCTGATTGTACCGATCTTCGGATGACAAAATATTTTAATATCCGGATTTTGTTTTAGCACATAAGCCATCCCGCCTGTATGGTCATAATGGCCGTGACTCAGAATCAATATATCGGCAAGGGAAAGATCGCATTTCAGAAATTCGGAGTTTTTTGCCAAAGCATTTCCCTGACCCGTATCGAAAAGGATTTTACGGCCGTATGCTTCAATCCAGGCGGAGAAACCGTGCTCTTTTAATAATCCGTCTTCTGCTTTATTATCGACAAGAATCTTTATGACTACATCATTCTCGTTCATTATTGATTGTTCGGAATCGGGTCCTTTTGGTCTTTATCTTCGTTCTTTTTTAGCAATTCGAGAGTGTGTTGTATTAACTCAATGCCGCCGTATTGTCCATGCCCCGGAATTACAATTTTTGCATCGGGATATGCATCCATAACTTTCCGAAGCGTGTTAGGCCATTCTTTAATATCGCCGTCGGCCGTATGTCCCAGGGATATCGACTCCATGCTTCTAACCATACATCCGGCAAAGAGTATTTTTTCCGACGGTATCCATGTTGTAATATTATCCATTGAATGAGCTGCGCCGAAAAATTTTGAAACGACTTTCATATTTCCGAGCTTCAGAACGAGAGAATCCGGAAATCCCCTGGAAGGCACAGGCAGACTCTTTTCCATAGCAATTTGCCTGGTTAGTTCGTATGCGAAGGATTGTATCTTCTTTTTGTGTATATAATTTAATCCGCCCATACAGTCCACATGCCAGTGATTTGGAATAACGCCTATAATCTCGGCTTTTAATTCCTTCTCTATCCATTTAATCAGGATTTCCGTCAGTGTATCGTTCACAGGCGTATCGAACAAAAAAACCTTTCCTATGGATACGAAGATCAATCCGTTCGACGGAACTCTTTTCCATGGAGGCATGTCAGCATAGGTTGTATGAATATAAGCATGATCGGACAGTTTTATTATCTCAATATCTTCTGTTACACGAATAACAGCAGGCTTTTCCTGGGAAAATAAAAAAGCTTCAAGAAAAAAAATTGCCGATAAAGAAATGAGTATTCTGTTCATATGATTTTTTTCCGATATTTGAAGAATTAGTTTTCCCTGTTATTTAATTATAGCCGGAAAATTTTTTAAATCAAGTATTTTTCCGATTATTCTCGGTATTTCTGTATTGTCGTGTACTCCGGTGAATTTGACGGCGTTCGGTCCAAAAGCATATATAATAACAGGTACTCCGGTATGCTCGTGTGTAAGCCATCCAATATCCAGATTTTCACCGT
>JAFGLB010000204.1 GCA_016928255.1 Bacteroidota bacterium | reverse complement strand
GAGTAAAACCAAAAGGGAAAAAACAACTGTGATATTTTTCTTCATACTACGCCCTTTCAATAATTATTTATGCGTGATCTAACGAATAGAAATAATGTTTTCATAAATTTTTTCAACTGTCTCATGTGCATTTATAACGCAATCGCCGACCGATATGCCGCGGCGATAATTTCCGGCGAGCACAATTCCCGGAAATTTTTCTTCAAACTGCTCCAAGGCTTCAATCTTACGCCCGTAACCGATTTCATACTGCGGAATCGATTTCTGCCAGCGCGTCAGATGTAAATATACAGGATTTCCTGAAAGTTGCATGGTAGATCTCAATTCATCCAGCGTTATTTGGATTATGCGTTCATCGCTCAATGTGGTCAGTTCGGGCTGGCGGGCACCGCCGATAAACGCGTTTAATGCCGCAATTCCTTCAGGTGCACGGTTTGGAAAAAGGCAGGATGTCCATAAACAGCCGAGAATTTTCCTCTTTTCTCTGGTCGGAATAAGAAATCCAAAGCCGTCCAGCTTATGACCTATATTTTTGCGGTCTACTCCCAAAAATACGGAAACTATCGGTGGATAATAAATGGAAGCCAGGACATGTGCGGTATCGGCAGAAAGCGGTCTGATAAGCTGGGAAGCATCGTATGCAGGAATGGCAAATATTACACAGTCGGCTTCTATCTCGGTTTCCTGATCGTTATGCAAATATTCAACCAGGTAGCGGCGGGCATCGGGTTCATCAGCCGGCTCTTCACGAACTGTGCTCAAATTGCGTATGCCGGTAACTTTTGCATTTGGAATTACCGATCCGCCCAGCGAATCTGCAACTGCAAGTGGAAGCACCTGCATCCCGTTCACAAATGAAAAAGTTTCCGCTCGGTCCTTCGATTTTTCTTCTCTCTTTTTTCTTTCTCTTGCGCCTTTGACCATTCCCTTGATAAGTCCGCCGTATTTTTCCTCGAGCGCGTAAAGCTTTGGAAAAGCCGAACGAACGCTAAGCTGTTCAGGATTCCCGGCAAACACGCCTGCAACAAAAGGATCTATGGCGTAATCAAGAAATTCTCTGCCCAGCCGCCGTTCGACGAATTCAGCAATGCTTTCTTCTTTCTCCGCTTTCCCGATAAAAGGTTCTTTGAATATACGCAGCTTTGCAGAAGAGGAAAAAAGTTTTGTTGTCAGAAGCGAACCAGGTCCGAGAGGCATGGAGTGCAGAACGCCGCTGCGGAGGATATAACGGTTCTTGCCTTCCGGTCTGGCATAGCAGAATTCTTTTTCAAGTTTCAATTCTGATACAAGTTCTTTAAAAAAACGCGAAGTCTCCAGCGCCGTATTGGGTCCGGTTTCGTACAGGAATCCTTTATCCTGCACTGACTTCATAGTGCCGCCGGCTGTCTTTTCTTTTGATAACAATATTACATTGAGGCCGCGTTTTTTCAGCCAGTAGGCGGAACAAAGTCCGGTTATTCCCTCGCCTATAACGACAACATCTGTTTTTGCCGGTCCCATAGTCGTTCAATTATAAAGCAAAATATTATGAATAAAAAGAGAATAATGAAATAACATTAAATGCGGTTCTTATTACGCAAACTACAATTTACTGAAATTGAACGGGCAAAGAGATTTTTTTGATGTGTTTTTTTGGCCGCTCTGGATTCTTCTGCAGGTGTTGGGCAGTTCGCCGGTATCGATTCGATTAATAACAAGTTCTGCCAGGCATTGTATAAATTTCGTATGGCTATTCAACGCAGGCATTATTTCAAGTTGATTTATTCCGCATTCGAGTGCGTGCCTGTATTCTTCGATGCCGATCTCGTACAGGGTTTCGATATGATCGGTAACAAATGCAGCGGGAATTACCAGAAGATTTTTACGTCCTCTGCCGGCAAGATCTTTAATGGTTTTATGGAGCGACGGCTGCAGCCACTTCATCGGCCCGAGTTTACTCTGATAGCATAATACATGCGGCGAATTCCAGCCGCCGAGTTTGATAATGCCCTTTACAGTCTCTTCCACCTGCATCTGGTACGGATCGCCTTGATTGATGTACCTGACCGGTATTCCATGTGCGCTGAAAACCAAATCAATATTTTCGGAAGGTATATTCTTAAACCGGCGGAATGCAGAGTTTATATTCTCAACAAAAGCTTCTATCAGCATAGGATGACCCGGGTAGCAGCAGATGAATCTGGATTGAATGGCCAGTCCATGGCGTTTTTCCTGACGCTTCCATTCGTTATAACTTGAAAGTGAAGTTGCTTTTGAAAACTGCGGGTAGAGAGGAAGCAGAATTGCCTGTTCGAATCCTGCCGCCTTAATATTTTCCACCGCGGTTTCGATCGAAGGCTTCCAGTAGCGCATTGCGATAAAGACGTTAATATTTTTATTTTGTGACTGAAGCATGGATTCAAGGGCTGAAGCCTGCTCTTTAGTAAGATCATATATGGGAGATTTGCCGCCTATCTGTTTGTATTTTTCCATGCTTTCCTTCGAGCGTCGCCTGGATATAAATCCTGCCAGAAGTTTTCGTATAAAAAAAAACCCGGGAAAATCTATGATATCGGGATCCATAAATAAATTGAACAGGAAAGGCTGAACCTCATCGAGGGAGTCGGGTCCGCCGAGCTGAAAAAGAACCACAGCTGTTTTTTTTGTATTCATGCCGATTTTATAGCAGGTTATTTATGATACTTCGCACTCTCTTCTTTTACCGCCTGCACGAAAGCCTTCACATGCCCGACGGGAGTGTCCGGCAAAACACCATGGCCGAGATTGAAAATATGGCCGGATCCTTTGCCGAACTTGCCCAATATTCTTTTTACTCCCTCGCGGATACGGTCGGGACCGGCATATAACAAAGCCGGATCCAGGTTGCCCTGCAGTGCCGTGTAACTGCCGATAAGCATTCTTGCTTTTTCAATATCGATGGAAGAATCAATGCCGACAACACTGCATCCTGTATCCGCTATGGCTTCGAGAGAATGGCCGCAGTTCTTACAGAAAACGATAGCAGGAGCGCCGTTGTGCTTTAGAAGCTTGAGAACCTGTTCTATATAACGAAGTGAAAATTCACGAAACTCATCCGGCGGGAGAATACCGCCCCATGTGTCAAATATCTGAACGGCCTGAGCTCCGGCCTCGATTTCAGCGCTCAGAAAAGCGGCTGTCGTACGCGCAAGCTTATCCAGCAGTGCATGAGCGTCTTTCGGATTTGTATAGATCAATTCTTTTATAGAGGAGAAATTTCTGGATCCTTTTCCTTCGGCCAAGTACGTGGCAAGCGTCCAGGGAGAACCGGCAAAACCGATAAGCGGAACCCGGTTATTAAGATTCTTTCGGGTTAAACGTATTGCATCCATAACATACTTGAGTTCGCGGCAGGGATCCGGCACTATCAGTTTATCTATATCTGCACGGGTGCGTACGGGATTTTCAAAATAAGGGCCTGTATTTTCCTCGATAAATAATTTTACTCCCATCGCCTCAGGCAAAACTAAAATATCCGAGAAAATTATACATGCATCTGTCCCGATAATTTCGACAGGCTGGATTGATACTTCCGCAGCGAGCTCCGGAGTCCTGCAAAGAGTCAAAAAATCCGTTTTTGCCCTGATGGCGCGGTATTCCGGCAGGTAACGCCCGGCTTGCCGCATCAGCCAGACAGGCGTGCGTTCAACGGGCTCCCTTTTACATGCACGTAAGAATAAATCATTAATCATTTAAAGTATACTCTTTCCGGCTGAGATATTGCCGACTGCAATGTTATTTTTCAGTATAAAATTTTTCTATCGCCTCAGCAAGTCCTTCGGCAGTCGCTTTCAGACTTGAAATTGAAACCGATAAGCCGACCTGTTCCGCCGTTTCTGCAGTTGTCGGACCGATTACAGCTATAACAGCGTATGCCAGGTTTTCTGTTCCGAATATTTCCGTAAAATTTACTGCACTTGACGGGCTGAAAAAAGTAACAACGTCTATTTTTTTATCAGCCAGCATCCGGCGGATTTCTTCGACGTTGTCGTGGTTTGGAACTGCCGTATTGTATGTTACAACTTCATCAACTTCTGCGCCCATAGAACGCAGGCTTTGAGGCAGCGTATCAAGAGCAATATTGCTTTTAGGAAACAGTATCCTGGCATCCTTTATTTGATG
>JAFGLB010000203.1 GCA_016928255.1 Bacteroidota bacterium | reverse complement strand
TGCGCCCATAGAACGCAGGCTTTGAGGCAGCGTATCAAGAGCAATATTGCTTTTAGGAAACAGTATCCTGGCATCCTTTATTTGATGCTTTTGAACCACTACTGCAAGTTCTTCTGCTGAAGAATGCTTTGGTGATGCGAGAACGGTAAATCCAGCGGTTTCAAGTGTTCTTTTTGTTTTCTCGCCGATGGCGAAGATATTCCGCGTTGCCAGCGTGTCCGCAGACTGCGGGCGTATTGAACGGATGCGTTCGAGAAGTTTAGTGACCGCGTTCATGCTTGTAAAGCAGACGCAGGAATACTCTGACAGTCTCCAGATCGCTTTATCGCATGCATCCCAGGAATCGGGATCTCTGATTTCAATTGAAGGAAAACATACGGTTGATGCTCCGCGTGATTCCAGCAGGGAACAGAATTCAGCGCTCGAATCCTTAGGCCGTGTTACTAATATTTTTTTTCCATCAAGAGTCATTACCGCCTTAGGGAATTCAGTTTTTTTATTTCATTTAAAATTTCTTTTCCGCCGCGATTCAGAAGATCTTCGGCAAGTTCAATACCGATTCTCACTGCGTCAGCCGCACTGCACGTTCGGCTTCCTTTTATTAATACTTTTCCGTCCAGGCTGCCGATCACTGCATCAAGCCTGAGTTCTTTGCCGCTTAACTGTCCGTACGCGCCGATTGGAACCTGGCAGCCTCCTTCAAGATGATGAAGAAGTGACCGTTCCGCTGTAATCGACGATGCAGTCGGCAGGTGATGCAGAGGCCTGATCAGTTCTTCGATACGGCTGTCGCCGCTGCGTATTTCGACGGCAAGAGCTCCCTGGCCGGCAGAAGGAAGCATAATTTCATACGGGAGGATTTCAGTTGTCCGCTCCGCGCATCCGGCTCTTATTAATCCGGCTTTTGCCAGGATAATTCCGTCCCAATTCGATTCGTCGAGCTTCCTGAACCTTGTGCTCAGATTTCCGCGGATATCAGTTACCTGAATATCCTGACGTGCATTAAGTATCTGACATTTACGTCTCAGGCTTCCTGTCGCAACGACAGAGGATTTTGGAAGGGATAAAAATGAGCGATTAGGTTTTTTAGGATGACTTATAAAAACATCGCGAGCATCTTCCCGCTCCAGAATCGCGGCTATTTTCAGGTTTTCATGAATTACAGTTGGTAGATCCTTACAGCTGTGAACTGCCATGTCTATGTGTTCATCCAGCAATGCTTCTTCGATCTCTTTTGTAAAGAGCCCCTTTTCTCCGATTTTGAACAGGGGCGAATCTAAAATCCTGTCGCCTGTGGTCTTTATTGTCTTAATTTCGAAACCGGCATCTGGGAACAGGTTTTCCAGCAGGGACTTTACAATGCTTGTCTGCCGGAGGGCAAGTTCGCTCCCTCGCGTGCCGATGCGTATATTACTCGCCATGCGTTTTTTTATTCTCCGATCCAGCCAGGCCGAAAAGTTTTTGAATAATATTCATTTTTTGCAGGCGGTCGTTCAGACATTTATCCTGATCATTCCGCATATTAATAATGGGCCTGTGGATTATTTTATTAATAATTCGTTTTGTGATTATTTCCGCCAGTTCTCGGTCTTTCGGATCGAAGCGGTTGATGTTTTTTTCAAGCTCTTCCTTACGGATAGATTCCATATATTCGGTCAGAGCGATGATTGTCGGGTTTACTTCCAGCGACGAATACCATTGCGTCAACTCATCCAGTACCTCGGCAATAATTGCATCTACTTTCGGGATTTCCTTCTCGCGGTTTTTAAGATTATTGCTGATCATCGAATCCAGGTTATCAAGATCGTATAAAAAAACGTTCTCCATTTTTTTTATATCCGGATTTATATTGCGCGGTACGCCGAGATCGATCATGAACAAAGGTACGTTTTTATGCCGTCGATTTGCCTTTTTTATATCAGCTGGCTGTATTATGTAATTGTCCGTCTCGATAGAGGAAATGACTATATCCGATTCAGCCAGGCCGCTGCTCCAGGAGTCGAATGGAAGTACATCCGCCTCGAATTTTGAAGCCAGCCGGCAGGCGTGTTCGTAAGTGCGGTTGGTAATTAATAATTTCCCGAGATCTTTGCTTCTTAGATGTGTTGCGGTCAGCTCCGCTGTTTCACCTGCACCGATTATAACAGCTGTTTTTTCATTCAGTTTGTCAAATATTCTTTCAGCAAGTTCCACTGCCGCGTAGCTTATTGAAACCGCCCCTTCACATATCTCGGTTTCAGTTCTTGCCCGTTTTCCAACGCGGAAAGCAAGCTGAAAAAGGCGGTTCATAAATATTCCCGCTGTTCCGAGTTCAACTGCCAGATTAAATCCTTCTTTTATCTGGGTGAGTATCTGAACGTCGCCGATTACCATAGAATCGATGCTGGCCGAAACGCGAAACAAATGCCTTGCCGCTTCGCCGCCGGTTAAAATGAATAAATCCGAAAGCTGGACTTTATCAGCAGCTGATTTTTTATCTATGAGAAATTTTTTCAACAGGCCGGGCTCGATTTTCCCGTCATCTGTCAACACATACAATTCCGTACGGTTGCAGGTGGAAAAAAGAACGCTTTCGCATGCATAATTCTGTTTCAACAGCGGCAATATTCCGCGGATCTCGTTTGCAGAAAACCACAATTTTTCTCTGACCTCCAGCGGAGCTGTGTGATGGGATATGCCGATGCAGAGAAGATTCATGCTAAAAGAACCTGTGAAATTCGCTGAACAATATATTGATAACAGTCATTGAGAAGATGGCTATAAGAAATCCTGCCACGGAAAAAACCATTATTTTCCGTCCTCTTATAAAGAAGCACCTTTCCGCAATTACCAGTAATACGTACATAATCCAGATAACTATTGTCCCGATTAGCTTGGGGTCGGCATAGTACAGGCCGCGATACACCTGGTGCAGCCAGATAATTCCGAAGCAGATTGCTGTTCCGAGAAGCGCTACTACGATCTTTATTGCAGTCAGGGCCATACGCTCCAGCGATTCGAGTGTAGGCAGTTTTTTATAGATCACTCCGAATCGTGAAGATTTCATTTCGTAATACAGCATAAGATACATCAGGCCGTATGCGCCCGCTATTGTAATTGCGGCGTATCCTATCAGTGCGGAAGAGACATGTATTCCGAAGTAAGGACTTTGCAGTATTTCAGGCAAGTCGGTTGTGTTTTTAATAAATATCGAAGAAATGAGCTGAAAAAAAAATGCAATGCTCATTATGAAGAATCCTGTTTCTTTGCGCCGGGAAGTGAATTCAATGATGCAATATAGGACGGACACTGAAAAAGAAAGAGAAGTGAAAATCTCAAATACGGTTGTAACGGGAAAATGCCGGTATATTATTGTTATGGATATAAGATAGGAAAGGTGAACCAGGGATACGATAATTAAAAGCTTAGTTTTAAACCGTTTTGCCGGCAAAAGGCTGGCAAAGAAAGCTTTACCGTACACCCAGACAAGCAGAAAATATAATGGCGGCAGTATGTAATTTAAACAGTTGGTCAGCAGCATTTGATTTAAAATCCGCTCAAGATGTATCCGTGAGTATCAAATAGTACATATACCGGCGCCAATTTGTATTCCTTTATCTCTTTGTTTATTTGTGCATCTGCTCAAGTAACTGTCTTTTTTCTCATTCGAAAAGCTGCATCTGCGGCAGCCGGTACTTTACTCGGGCTATAATATATTTTAAATCGGCCTCGTTATTGACAAAATCGAGGTCGTCGTTTTCGATGACAAGCAGAGGACCTAGTTTATAACCTGCAATCCATTCCTCGTAGAGTTTATTCAATTGTTCCAGGTAAGAACGCTCTATGTTCTGTTCAAAATCCCTTCCGCGTATGGAAATCTGTTTTACAAGAGTGTCTACATTTGATCGCAGATAGATCATCAGGTCCGGCGGCTTAAGATATTCGATCATTACATGAAAGAGTGAAATGTAGTTTTTATAATCACGTTCAGTCATTTTGCCTATGTTATAGAGATTGCGGGCGAAGATTTCTGCATCTTCATAAATAGACCTGTCCTGGATTACAGATTCGCTTGATTCTGCTATTTCTTTATGGCATTTAAACCGGTTTGCAAGGAAATAGATTTGAAGATGAAATGACCAGCGGGACATGTCTGAGTAAAAATCGGAAAGATAAGGGTTATCTTCCACCGATTCCATGTAAGGTTTCCACTGGAAATGCGCGCCCAGGAGTTTTGAAAGCGAGGATTTTCCCGCGCCAATATTGCCTGCAACAGTGACAAACAGGGGAATAGAAGGCATACCGGTCTAACTTGATGGAGTAAATAAACGTTCACACACGGATGCTGCCGGCATCCATGTGTGAAATTCAATTAAAATGATGCTACTGCATCGTTGACATTTTTATAAAGGTCAAAAACCTTCATTAATTTTGTCACTTCCAAAAGATGCTCAATTTTTTTCGAAGCACGTGCAAGTTTTAGATTACCGCCCGAATTCCGCATTGTTGTCAATGCGCCGATCAGCATGCCGAGTCCCGAACTATTTAT
>JAFGLB010000202.1 GCA_016928255.1 Bacteroidota bacterium | reverse complement strand
CCTTATTTTCAAATAATGATTGGATATCTGTTTGTAGTTATTGGTTTTTCTTTCCTATTATTTGATTTTATCTGGAAGGATTGATATGAATATTGTAAAAACATTATCGGTCATTCTGGTCACATTTACAATAGTCGTCGGTATCGCTGCGCCTGTGGTTCCCATGCCGCAGAGCTTTTTTGAGTTTCCGTATATTACAGGTCTTGGTGATTCTATCCGTATAATCTTTTTTCATGTTCCGGCCGCATGGGTCTCGGTGCTCGGATTTATTATATCTCTGTATAACGGCTTTAAATACTTACGGACCAGGAAATTCGAGTATGATATAAAATCCGTGTCTTCGGCAGGATTGGGCGTATTGTTCTGCTTTATGGCTCTTATGACAGGATCGCTGTGGGCTAAAATGACATGGGGATCGTTCTGGAACTGGGATCCGCGCGAGACTTCCATTCTTATACTTCTTCTTATATACGGTGCATATTTCGCACTGCGTTCGGCAATAGCTTCAGCAGAACTCCGTGCACGCCTTTCTGCTGTTTATGCCATACTGGCGGGTTTTACTGCACCTTTTTTTGTTTTTGTTATGCCGCGTGTTATTGGTGGACTGCATCCCGGCGCAAAAGGCGATTTGTCAGGTTCAACTCCGATTACTCAGCTTCATTTGCCCTTGAATATGCTCCTGCTGTTATTTTCGGGTTTAATCGGATTTACTTTGCTGTTTATCTGGCTTCTCGATATAAGGGTCCGCTTGCTAAACAATAAAAATCAGCGTCTGACAAATAATCAATGAGGTATTTGTGCGCGAATTTAAAATATTTAATCAGGCCTCTGCTGTTTTTGCCGTGACTTATTTTGGATAGGTATATTGTGTTATCTATGTTCACATAGATCGTAAAACAAATCGATTGGAGTAACAGATAAAAAAATGAAACCAAAAGTTATTATAGCGGGACTTTTAATCTTATTCGGTTTAGGTTTGGGAGTTGTTAATTTCATCGATACAAATATCGAATACGGAGATTTTTCCGACGCGCGCAGGATTCAGCAGAATATTCAAGTTAAAGGCGAGTGGGTCAGGGAGAAGGCAAGCTCCTTTGATAATGAAAAAATGCAGTTCACTTTTTATTTAAAAGATGACAGCGGTGAAATATGCAGAGTTGTGCTGGATGGTGCGAAACCAAATAATTTTGACCTTGCATCAAGCGTTGTTGTAAAAGGCAGGATTTACGAAGATTATTTTCATGCTACTGAAGTCCTGACTAAATGTCCCTCCAGATACGAAGGAAAAACCGGTGCAATGAAAAAAAATCGCTGACCGGCTTTGATTTATCTGTGCTGTTTATTTTCCTGCATATGTTAATAATAACAAATCCTGGAGTATTCAACCGGCTTTAGTATTGATAAGAAATTGAGACGAGTCCGAATAGACTTTGCTCAATGCCGCTTAAAAGATAAGAACCTGTTCCCAAAACCTGCTCGGCGAGGTATGCGTTGAATGCGAATTTATCAAGCACAATGCCGAGACCGAGCGAAAGGGTCTGGTCTGCAGCATTAAGGCCGTAGGAGGGAAGGAATCCCGGTTCAGTTGTAATCGTAGATTCGGTCGGAGGCGAAGAAGATGATTCGACATAAGTGCTCTGGCTGGAAATCCTTTTTGAAAATCCCGCACGTCCGGCAAGCCAGTCTGTAATATACAATTCAATACCGGCATTTATTTTTGGAAGATCAAGCCAAGTGCGTTTATATTGTGTTGTCTGCTGAGCCGATCCGGTACTGCTAACTGCATCATTCTTAAGAGAAATATATCTAAAACTTACTCCAACGGCCCCTAATCCATGTTCCCAAAGCGATTGAATTCCAAGGCCGAGTTCACATTCTAAGTTCCAATATGAATTCGGAAGCGGCAATAAATAGTTGGATAACGGGCTGCTGGATATCTCGGGTTCGTAAGAAAAGACTCCTGCCCGTGCAAGAGGAATGAGCGATATTCCGTCTGCGAGTTTATAAAAGAAACGGATTGTGGCCAGCATCTCGTAACCGTTGGCGGAGAATGAAGAAGCTGTCAGCGGAGCGCCGGCATTTCTGTTGGAATAATCAACGGATGCTTTATTAAGCCTGAAGCATCCTGAAAGATCCAGGACGGTGCATGAATCTAAAGTATGCAAGAATCCTAATTTAATTCCATACTGGCTTAAACTCGCAGAACATGTCCGACCCGATGAAACACTCCCAGTGCCATTGTCGTCTCTGCTCCAGTTGGCATAGTACAGGGCAACGCCTGCTGATCCATTTTCCAGTTTAAAAGCGCCGAGCAATTGAATTGGAGTTAAAGGTTCAGATGACGCCTGGACTGCAATATTCTGGAGATAAATATCCAATGCATATTTCATATAATCGCAGGCGGTAAAAGCTCCTCCATTCTGGTAACCGTAAGAATTTTCTGCAAACATCGGGCCTTCACGCTTGCCGATTGCCAATCCGAGCGTAGTTTTGCCCAGCGGACATGTAATTCCCAGATTCTGATTATTTGCAGAGTAGCCGGAGCCGCTTCCAAATCCATTCCCGAGTTCAATCATTGCGAGTCTTGGATATCTTTCCATGTATGCCGGATTTATAAAAATATCCGTGTAATCTTCGATGTAGTGATTAACCGGACTTCCTCCCAGCGCCAGCATCCTGGCATTTCCGCCGGATGCAACGCTGGTTGTATCAGTGGCATAAGAAATTTGCAGCATAAGAATACAGAAAATGAATAATAACGTCCTGTTTATGTGCATCTTTTTACCTGCTGTTCCTTTCAATTTCTTTAATAATTGTTCACGGTCTTGTAACAAATGAAAAAACATACGGCTGCTTCATTCTTGTGTCATACATATCCAGAACATTGGTTGATACTGTAACTGTATATTTTGTATTGACTGCCATTCCGGACGACGGAGTAAAAACAATGGTTTGGTGATTCTCATACGGATACGTTCCGCTGTAAGAAAAATATCCTGATAATGCCGGTGAAATTTGTATTGCCGACTGTGCTGAAGAGAGTTTTACATAACTGTTGAATGTTATGGATATCTGCTGATTTGGCGATACGAAAAGCTCGGCGTTGCGTGGATATGCTGAACTAATCCCGAATGGAGCTGTACGGAACCAAAGATTGTAATCCTTTCCAAGTGCAATACCGTCCTTATCAAGTGCGCTGCCTGCGATATGCACGGAAATTGTTGTATCCGAAAGGAATGGACCGCCGGGATAGATAAGAAGCACGTTCTCTTCCGGCCAGAGGAATAATTTGTTCATTTCCGGTGAAACAGTGGTGGCTGCTTCTGTCGACCATGGATCCATGCGGCGCGGGAATGTAATTTCTATTCCGGAGTAGCTGATCGGACTAACATCCTCATCGCCGTGCATCGGTGATGATTGTATTCCGTAAATCGTCTGGTAGGATTGTACTGTCCTGAATGTGAAAGAAAGCGGAAATCTTAAATGGTTTCCAGCAGTATCCTTTGCCGCAGTTGTAAGTGTAACCGTATAATTTGTGTCCGAATAGCAGTCTTTTTTTGCGATAACATATGTAAATGATGAAACTTTACTGTATGTGGTAATAGTCGCTCCCTGCTCAGCCCGGTATCCGGCTGCAGCATTTTCCAGATAGATAGTACTGTACGGCGCGGATGTATATTGGCCCCAGACAAAAACGCCTTCGCTGGCCGGGGAAGTGGAGAATGCCTGCTCAACACTCTCGCGATTCATCGGTTGAGTGAATGTAACCGATATCGAAATCCGGCCGTACCGCCAATCGTACACAATTTCATCCTTATCGTTTGGATAAGTGCTCGCGACCAGTTCAGGTATCTTCGACAGATCGATTTCTCCCAGGTATTTAACTGCACCGCCTGTTATTATGACATTCTTTTGTTCGTAGATGCGATAATTGTCGGTACGGATCGTTAGGTCGTAATTGCCTGCCCTTAAGTCCTTAAAAGCGAAAGATCCGTCTGCAGCATTAACAGCGATAGAGTCGACTGGATATAGCTGCGATACAATTACCATTGCGTCGCTTTCTTTTTGAATCAAACACCCGATCAAATCACCATGAAGAAGATCGTTGTGATAAACTTTTTCGCCGTCGTAATGGTACTCAACTATTTTATCCTGACATCCAAGAAAGGTTATAATCAGCGTGAGAAAAATGAATAAATGTTTCATGTTCTATTCTCCTGTATTGTGTTAGAGAGATAGATGAATAAACATCAGATAATTGCAGTAATGACGATTTTTTAAATTCCTACTGTATAAAACGATTCGAAGGCCGAAAACACCTATATGGCGCCAGACGCTCATAAGATGAAGAAAACCTATGAAAAAGTTCTGAGAAATCAAATGCCTATAGATAGGACAGCAAAAAAAGGGCATTTATAAAAATGCCCTTTTGAAGGAAATATGATGTCTCTTTATTTCTTTTTCATCGCATTTTTGATCATCGAGATTATTGCCAGGACTGCACCGCCGCCTACACCGCCGCCGGCAAGGCTTCCTACGATACCTTCAACAGTCATATTGCTTTCCTGTCCGATATTAATACCGACCAAACTCAATAAGTACGATCCGAGTCCGCCGCCTAAAATACCGACGACTGAATTCCAAATCGTACCCAAAGACCACTCCTTCTTCATGGAACCTGCTACGTTGCCTCCAACAGCTCCTGCGATTAGTCCAATTAACCATTCCATGGTGCTTTCTCCTTCTTTTGTTTGTGGTTATTGTTATGCGGCGATTCCGCAATATTTTTAATAGGAAAAGTTTTGATCTTTGAGAAAAAACGTACGTTATTATACAAAATATTTATTCATAAAAAAGTAATATTTTTAGTTTTCTTTAAAAATACTCTTCTTTCCTGCGTAAATTCAATGTCTGAAATGCTGAAACTCTATGTAATACAGGCATTTAACAGGAATCTAAAGCTCTATCGTATAATTTCTTTTCTTTTACTCAGCATTTCTATTTCTTTGTTTATGCTCATTTTCATCTCTTTTTGTTTATCGTTTAGAACGAGATCGATCATATTTAGAAGTTTTTCGGCGGCGAGAATACGCGGCATAAAAACATAATCCGCTCCTTCAGAATACATCTTTAATGCGTTTTCAATACTGTCTGATGTTACGATAATTTTTGCCTTTGGGGAAATGCTTTTTATGTGCCGGATAATTTTCAGGTTATTCGTGCCTACCAGTATTGTGTCAGGTATTGTTGAAATCACGATTTTAACATCGTGGATTTTTGCATGATGGAGTGTGTCGAGATGGCCGATATCTCCATAAACAACTTTGACTCCAAGGTTCTGCAGGGATTCGTGTATCTCGGGGTTAAAATCCACAACAACTACCTTGTCTTTCAATGGAATGCCCTGGTATATATTCCTTGCATCCAATATTTCACTCAGCAGCGAACTTGCCGTCCGGTGAAACCCGAGCAGTGCAATTTCTTTTCCCGGTCCTTTTCCATCATCGGATAATGTCGATTCGATTTCCTTCAGCCCGCATTTTTTAAAAATCGCGGCGATTGATTTCTGTATCGTGTCGCTGTACATGATCATATATGTAGAAATAATAGATGTCGTTACAAAAATAAAAATTATTACCGACATAGTATCCTGCGAAATGTGGCCTGCAGCAACTCCAAGTGAAGCGATGACGAGTGAAAATTCGCTTATTTGTCCGAGGTTGATTGATGTTAACGAGCTGACACGGAGTCCGTTTTTTAAAGAATAAAGAACAGGAAAAACTGAAAGAAAACGGGACGCGATTAGAAAAACAGATGAAATAGCAGCAATCCCTAAAATGGATAAGTTACCCGAAGGATCCGGGATCCGCATTCCTAACGAGACGAAGAAAAGCGTCACAAAAAAATCACGGATATTTACAACTTTTGCGATAACGTCGATGTTGTAAGGAAAAGTTGAAATGGCAATGCCTGCAATCAATGCTCCCATCTCCATCGATAGATCCAAATAAGCCGCCGCACCGCAAACTAAAAAACACCAGGCCAGGGAGGAGACCAGTACAAGTTCAGGGACTTTAGCGATTGAACTGAATAGCTTGGGCAAAATATATTTACTTGCCAGCAAGCTTAGAGCTACAAGCAATCCGCCTCTGGCAAATGAGATAAATATGTTTAAAATATCCGGATTCTGCAGGTTAGGTTGTATGCCGAGAAGTATAATAGCCCATATATCCTGAAATACAAGAATGCCCAGACTTATTCTGCCGGCGAGCGTGTCCAGCTCGAATTTCCCGTATAATAGTTTTACGACAATGGCCGTACTGCTCAAGCTGCAGCATACAGCAAGATAAAAGAGGTCATATCTTCCGGTTTCAAAAGAGTATCCCAGCAGTAAAAAAAAGCCGATGCCGATCAGAGCATTAATTGGAAATTGACCGATGCCGCTGATTAACAGGGATTTTCCCGAAGTTTTTATTTTTTTTATATCGATTTCAAGTCCGATAAGGAAAAGCAGCAATATAAGTCCGAAGTGTGAGATCGTTTCGATGTCTTCGCTGTTTTCAATCAGTCCTAATCCGATTTTGGGTCCTATCACAATGCCGGCGATAATGTATGCGAGCAGTAACGGCTGTCTTAAGATATGGCCGATAAACGCCATTGCTGTGGCGGCAAGTATAGCTATGCAGACACTGACGATTGGACTGCTGTGCCCGCCGCTTGCTTCAGTGCCGGCTAATAGAGTCGGAGTGAATAAAATTAACAAATAGAATAATTTAACGACGGTGTTTCGATACGGAAGTGATTGCATATAAACTGCTTTGTCGGAGGTTTTCGGTATCAATTTGTTTGTGTGAATTGTGAGACAATTAAATAAAATTTAATTTTTTACTGAGATTATGAGAGGTTGAGATTAAAAAAAAAGAGCAGCCTGCTTATATGAATCGGGCAGGCCGCCATCGGAAAAATTTATTTTAACATCGCCTCATCGTATAATTTGCTGACAGTTTCCCAATTAATAATATTCCATATCGCCTGTAAATAATCCGCTCTTTTATTTTTGTATTTCAGATAATATGCATGTTCCCAGACATCGATACCGAGGATGGGAGTACCTTTGACCGGGGAATCACTCATAAGCGGATTATCCTGGTTCGGCGTGGATACTACTGCAAGTTTATTTTCGGGAGTTACAATCAGCCATGCCCAGCCTGAGCCGAAACGCCCGGCAGCTTCTTTGTTTAATTTGTTCTTAAATTCATCCATGCTCTTGAAATCGACTTCAATGGCTTTAAGTAGTTTTGCAGACGGTTTTACGCTTGTATCAGGCGTAAGAATTTTCCAGTATAAAGTGTGGTTGAAATGTCCTCCGGCGTTATTGCGTATGACAGAGCTGTATTTACTCATATTGCTGAAGATTACAGACATATCCCCGCAATTCTCCATGCCGGTTTCTTTTAACGCTTCATTGAGTTTGGCAACATATCCGGCGTGATGCTTTGTATAATGGATTTCCATAGTCTGTGCATCTATGAAAGGCTCCAAAGCATTGAATGCATAAGGCAGCGGTTCTTGTGAGAATTGAGCTGTCGAAAAATTTATTGAGATCAATAAAACAGTGAAGGTTAACAATGCTGTTTTCATAAATTATATCCTTCCTGATAGTATTTAAAGGTCCTGGCTTGTTTTAATTTCCGCATAATTCTTTAACCATAACTATTATATCTTTATTGATTTTATTATCAGGTTTTCTTTCAGTTGTTTTTAACTCAGTTCCATAAACAATTTTACATAAATATGATTTGGTGTATTCAAATGAATCTTCCAGAGTTCTTATTGCGTTGATTGCGCCTGATTTATAAGGATCTACGTCACCGTATGAGAGAATTACGCCTATTCTTTTGTCCTTTAATAGTTCAGTCTTTTCAGTATGAAAACCGTAAAACCTGTCGATAAACAGCTTCATTTTTGCATTAATGGTAAACCAATAAATCGGGCAGGCGAGTATTAAGCCTGCAGATTCGGATATTTTTTTATACATCTTTTTCATATCGTCATCTTGTACGCAAAAATTTCCACTGTTTTTCCTGCATTCGTCGCAGGCAATACAGGCTTCAATCTCCATCTTATATAAATCAAATATTTCCACTTCTACGTCAACCTCTTTCAAATAATCAACCGCTATGTTTGCCAGATACGTACTATAACTTTCGGCTCTCGGGCTGCCTAAAACGACTATTATTTTTTTCATTTTATTGGACTATTAGTTTGTAATAATAGATAAACCGATACAGACTATTATTTCCGGCATCCGGATTAATAAGCCGATCGTAAGTGTTGAAGTCGGGAATTTCCCGGTATTATTTCTTGGCTTCTTCGATCCAGTTCAGCAGAATCTCTTTCTCCGGATCGTTCGGCTGAAGTTCGAGTGCTTTCTCTATGTATGGTAACGCTTCCTTTTTATTTCCCCGGTAATAAAGTGAGGCCGCAATATTCTTATATGCTATCCATAGTTTAGGATCGATTTCGATTGCCTTTTTGAAAGCATCAATTTCTTTTGTTTTAAATTCTTCGGTTCCGGTTTGGTTATATCTGAACCTGTATGCCATACCCAGTAAATTATACCCCGCAGCGTTTTCAGGATCCAGTACAAGCGCTTCTTCATATTTCAGGATTGCAGTCTCGTATTTTTCCGATTTGGCAAGCTGAGCACCTTCATCCAATAAACTTTTAGCTTTGTCTCTATTGGAACTGCATCCGCTGATGATAAGAACCAGAATTATGAAGATCGGCAGAAAAAGAGATATGTTTTTCATATAACTTCCTCCTTGGATGTTGGATTATTGCATTTATAATTCTAAATGAGGATGCGTAAGTTTGTTCTTATTCTGTTCATCCTCTATTGACAATAAATCTAAAAGGATCATCTATTCCCAGAGACCATCTTGAAATGAAAGGTTCGCCGTATTTTACTCCTATTTTCGAACCGAAATATCTGCATCTGGTTTCGATCACTTCTAAAAAATCCGGACCGCTGAGCTTTGTTTCGCTCTCTTTGCTTTCAGGATTATAAAACTGCGAAGCATGTGCTCGTACCGATTTCATCTTTAAACCGAATGTATCGCTTATGTCGATAATAAATGAAGGCTCAAATTCCATCCACTGTATAAATTCAAAATAATGATGCGGCCTGTGGCGTTCCTGCGATTTGCCGTTGTGCCTTGTTTTTATTTTTTCCAGCCCGCTGTAATACCAGGCTTCACGGCAGATTTCACTTGCATGCACATGGTCAGGATGACGTTCGATACTGTAAGGAACGATTAAAAGCGACGGCCGAAGTTCGCGTATAAGTGTAATGATTTTGAGAATATTTTTTTTGTTAACCTCGATACTTCCATCCGGGATTAAAAGATTGCGCCTTGCTACGACCCCGAGAATATCGGCTGCCAGTTGCGCTTCTCTTAAACGGATTTTCTTTGTCCCGCGTGTGCCAAGCTCACCCTGGGTCAGGTCGCATAACGCAACCTTCTTTCCCTGCCGGACAAGTTTTGCTATAGTCCCGCCGCAGGCGAGTTCAATGTCATCAGGATGCGCACCAATTGCTAAGACATCGACGTTCATATCCATTCCTTCGTTCGTGTACGGATAATATAGAAAACAACATAAGAAAAGACAAGATTAACCATGAAATGCTGAAAAATGATAAAGATAATAAGGCGGGACTAAGAAATATTAAGATGAGCCGGTGATTTATGGAGTTGAATGTGGAGACAACATTCGGTAATTTACGGCTGGAGTTGTCGCATGTCCACTGATAAAAATGTTGTTACAATTACCGAACTGACCAGGCAGATAAAGCAATCGCTGGAAACCGGCTTTCCCCGGGTATGGGTGGAAGGGGAGATTTCTAATTATAAAAAACACACATCCGGGCATCTTTATTTTACCTTAAAAGATGAAGGTGCTCAATTATCCGCCGTCATGTGGCGGAGCAGAGTGCCTTATCTTGCATTTCCGCCTGAAGACGGTATGAAGGTTATTGCCCGCGGGTCGATTACTGTTTATCCGCCGCGCGGCAATTATCAATTGGATATAGAACAAATGCAACCGGCTGGTATCGGAGAACTTCAGCTGGCTTTCGAACGTCTTAAGAAGAAACTGGCCGCAGAAGGTTTGTTTGATGCCGAACATAAGAAGCCTATACCTGAATTTCCGGAGTGCATCGGAATTGTTACTTCGGAGACAGGAGCGGCTTTGCAGGATATTTTAAGCGTCCTGTCGCGAAGACAGCCGTCCGTTAATGTTATACTTGCACCGGTAAAAGTGCAGGGAGCAGGTTCTGCAGAGGAAATTGCGGAAGCAATAAAACAATTGAACCAGTACGGCGGGATTGATGTAATGATCGTGGGCCGTGGCGGCGGTTCGCTGGAAGATCTCTGGGCGTTTAATGAAGAGATTGTAGCCCGGGCAATTTATGCTTCAAAAATTCCGGTCATAAGCGCAGTTGGACACGAAATTGATTTCAGTATATCGGATTTTACTGCAGATTTGCGGGCGCCGACACCTTCGGCAGCGGCTGAAATTGCTGTCCGGGACAGGAAGGAATTGTTGGAAGAAATTAGTAACTTATATTATACGATGAATGATGCCATGAAAAACCGTATATCCGGTCTCCGCGAACACATTTCAGGTTTGCTGGCCAGTTATACTTTTAACCGGCCGCGCGATATGGTTCGCGAGTTTTCACAGCGGGTTGACGAAATGGAAAGAAGTATCGGTATTTCACTGAATCATATCGTTCAGACGGTGAACCGCCGGTTTGATTCATTAAAAAACCAGCTGCAGGCATTGAATCCGCATGGCGTACTGAAACGCGGTTACAGTATTGTTCATAAAGGAGGACGGATTATTTCCAGCGAAAGGCTGCTTCACAGCGGCGATGAAGCTGAGATTCAATTTCATGACGGCAGTGTCGGCGTGCGTGTAGAAAAAGGAAGATAATAATGGTTGCTAAGAAATCTGAAAAAAACTCACTCGAGCATTATCTGCAGCGGCTTCAGGAAATTGCAGAATCGCTGGAGCAAGGAGAAGTTCCTCTGGATGAAGCGGTCAATTTATATGAAGAAGGCATTAAGCTTTCAAAAGAATGCACCGAAAAGCTGAAAACAGCCGAACTGAAAATAAAAAAATTATCTAAGGGGATTGAAGACCAGTTGGCATTGAATGAGACGGAAGAAGAATGAACGATTGTCAGTACGAACATCTTGATTTGATTAATTTTCCCGAAGATCTCAGGAAACTCGATATTCAGGAGCTGAGAGCCGTATGTACCGAGCTGCGTGAATTTTTAATTGATTGTGTATCAAAAACGGGCGGACATTTTGGAGCCGGTTTAGGCGCAGTAGAAATTGCAGTCGCGCTTCATTATGTTTTTAATACGCCCGAAGACAAACTAGTCTGGGATGTGGGTCACCAGGCTTATCCGCATAAAATTTTAACCGGCCGTAAAGATCGGATGCATACAATCCGTCAGTTAGGCGGATTAAGCGGATTTCTTAAACGCAGCGAGAGTGAATACGATACATTCGGGGCAGGGCATGCAAGCACTTCAATATCTGCCGCATTGGGAATTGCAGCAGCTCGTGATTTTGAGAAGAAGGATTTTAAGGTTATTGCAGTCGTTGGCGACGGTTCAATGACCGGCGGTATGATATACGAGGCGATGAATCATGCAGGTATGCTTAATAAAAATCTGATCGTTGTTCTGAATGATAACCAGAGAGGATCGCTGTCGTCCATACAGCCGAAAGTATGGTCATTTCATAACTATTTTACAAAAATACTCACGCATCCAGCCTATAATAAGTTCAAAGGAACCGTATGGGATTTAACAGGCAAACTGGATACATTCGGCGACAGATTAAGAACCGCTGCCCAGCGGATGGAAAAAGGTATTAAAGCTGTTTTTACACCCGGCATGCTTTTTGAAGGCATGGGTTTCAGGTATTTCGGGCCTGTCAACGGCCATAATGTTGTAAAACTTATTGAGACCTTCAGACATGTTAAAGATCTGAATGGGCCTATTCTTATTCATGCAATTACTGAAAAGGGAAAGGGATATGCACCGGCTGAGCGGGAAGCGACACGCCTGCATGGAGTAGCTCCGTTCGATAAGGTTACTGGTCTTTCACCGGAGAAAAAATGTACATCAGCTTCTTATACAGAAATCTTTGGAAAAGCTCTGGTGGAGATCTGCCGGCAAAATCCGAAAGTTGTCGGCATTACTGCAGCTATGCCGGATGGAACAGGTTTGACACAGCTTCATGAAGAGATGCCGGAACGATTCTTTGATGTCGGAATTGCAGAACCGCATGCTGTAACATTTGCAGCCGGTATGGCAACTGAAGGTTATATCCCGGTTGTCGCCATTTATTCTACATTTCTGCAGCGTGCATTTGACCAGGTGGTGCATGATTGTGCAATTCAGAAACTGCACGTCGTTTTTGTAATGGATCGCGGCGGGCTGGTCGGTGCGGACGGTGCCACCCATCACGGTACCCTCGATCTTTCTTACCTGCGCTGTGTCCAGGGTATGGTAATAATGGCTCCTAAGGATGAACAGGAACTGCGCGATATGCTGTATACTGCTGTTGAATACAAATCGGGACCCATAGCCCTGCGTTATCCGCGCGGGAATGCTGTTGATGCTCCGGCAAGAAAAGAATTCAGAAAAATTGAAATAGGCAAGGCCGAGACATTACGCAGGGGCAAGGATGTTGCCCTGCTGGCGATCGGTAATATGGTGCAAAACTCGTTATCGGCTGCAGAATTGCTGGATAAAGAGGGCATTAATGCAGAAGTTGTGAATATGAGATTTGTAAAACCTGTGGACGAGGAATTACTGCAATCCATTGCCCAGCGCATACGTGTTTTTGTTACTGTAGAAGAAAATGTTGTTAACGGCGGTTTCGGCTCCAGCGTACTGGAAGCTTTCAGCCGTCTTGGTGTAAGCGATATTTCAATTCGACTGCATGGACTCCCGGATCAATTTATCGAACATGGAACTCCTGCCGAATTGCACAGGCTGGTAAAATTAGATCCTTCAGGAATAACCGAAATAGTAAAAGAACAGTTATTGACAGTACGCAGTGTTTCGCAGTTACATTAATTGAATTTATTACAATTCTTATATGGAAAAAGCCCGAATTGGCATTGTTGGTCTTGGTTCGATAGCCCAGACAATACATCTTCCTATTCTCAGCAAGTTTCCGGATGTTGAGATCGTTACTGTATGCGATCTTGACCGGGCGAAAGCCCAGTATATTGCTGATAAGTTTAAAGTCCGCCGCTATTATAATAATTACGAGAAGATGCTTATCATCGAGCAGGATCTTGACGGCATTTTGATCTGCACACCGACGCTGCTTCATAAAGATATGGCACTGGCGGCACTCGAAGAGAAGAACAATATATTGATAGAGAAACCCTTGGCTAGGACAACCAAGGAAGCGGAAGAAATAACAGCTGCCGCTAAAAAATTTCACCAATCGCTGATGGTCGGGATGAATAATCGTTTTCGGCCGGATGCAATGATACTCAAAAGTTTTATTACAGATAAAGCATTGGGCAGGATATTTTATTCCAAGGCAGGATGGTTTAAAAAGCTGAACACAGAGAGTGCATGGCTGACCAAAAAGACACAGTCAGGCGGCGGTGTTATTTTTGATCTTGGTATTGTGATGCTCGATCTTGCTTTCTGGATGATGGGGTACCCGGACGTAAAAGAAATCACAGCAACAAATTATTCGCACCACACAAAAGACGTGGAAGATTCTTCAGTTGCAATGCTTAAAATGAAAAACGGTTCGACGCTTACAATAGAATCAAGCTGGTCTTTCGAATCGACATCCGATTTTTTCTATTGTGACTGCTTTGGTACAGAAGGAAGCGGATCGCTGAATCCGTTTCGCATCATTAAACGGATGCATGGGAATCTGGTAAATGTTGCTCCGGTAAATACAGAATCCCCGCAATCGCTGTACCGGAAATCATATGAAAATGAATTAAAACACTGGATTGGTTCGCTGCGGGGACTTCATACCGTAATATCCACCGGCGATGAGGCAGTGCACAGGATGAAAATAGTTGAGAGTATCTATAAATCAGCCAAGCGCGGTAAGGCAGTCGTACTGCAATAATTGATTTTGGTTTGTTCCTGTAAAATTCGATGGGTAAAAAAAGGATTCCAAATATCGCATTATTGACCGACTTCGGGCTGAAAGAGCAGTACGTAGCAGCTATGAAAGGTGCCATACTTACGGTAAATCCGTCAGTTAATATAATCGACATTACACACGAAATTCACCCGCATCATATTCACCAGGCTTCATATGTGCTTTGGACTGTGTATAATTATTTCCCGAAGAATACAATATTTGTCGGCGTAGTTGATCCGGGGGTAGGGGGACAAAGACGAGTTATTATCGTTAAAACAAAAAAATATTTTTTTATTGCACCGGATAATGGATTACTGGATATTGTTCTATTTCAGGAAAAAACATTTGAGGCTGTTGAGTTATCATTGTCTTCTCTCGGTGAAGCTATACCGGGAAATATTTCATCTACATTTCATGGACGCGACATTATTGCACCGGCAGCCGCGCTTCTCTCGAATAACGGCCTGATCCAGAATTTTGGCAGTAAGATTTCGATGCCGGAGATATTTACACCTTTTGTTTCATCCCGTACAGATACTGTACCAGCTTCTATAATGAATATTGACAGATTCGGCAGTATTATTACAAATATCAGGCCGCTTGAAATTGAAAAAAGTATGAAAGATATACAGGCTGTATCGGTAGGAAGCAATATGGTTACTCAATGGATTCAATTTTATGATGAAGCGCCTGAAAACACTCCTTGTCTTATTGTTGGCAGCAGCGGATTGGTTGAGATTTCTGTAAAAAGAAATGACGCCGCCCGGCTTCTCAGCGCAACAATCGATTCGAAATTAAAAATTTACTGGCGATGAATGAAAAAGCGCTAATGCAGAGATGCCTTGATCTTGCCCGGAATGGCGCCGGCATGGTCAATCCGAATCCTATGGTGGGCTGTGTAATTGTACGAAACGGAAAGATTGTAGGTGAAGGATTCCATAAACAGTTCGGCGGGCCGCACGCGGAGATTTTCGCAATTATGCAGGCTGGAAGGAAGACGCGCGGTTCGACATTATTTGTTAATCTCGAACCATGCGCGCATTTCGGAAAGACCCCGCCCTGCGCGGATGCTGTTGTGAAAGCCGGGATTTCAAAAGCAGTTATTGCCTCGAAAGACCCTAACCCTCTGACCAACGGAAAAGGAATAAAACGCCTGCGCGAAGCCGGGATTTCCGTGAAGACAGGCGTAATGCAAAAAGAAGCCGAGCTTCTGAATGAAAAGTTTTTCAAGTTTCTGAATAAGGGAGTTCCGTTTGTAGGCATTAAACTGGCGCAGACAATTGACGGCCGCATAGCCGATAGAGCCGGAACTTCAAAATGGATTACTTCCGGGGAATCAAGAACTGAAGCGCACAGGTTGAGAAGCGAATATGACGCGATAATGGTGGGAGCGAATACCGTAAAATTTGATGATCCCGAATTGACCGTAAGATTGGCGGGGAGAAGAAATCCAGTCCGGATTGTTGTCGACGGATTTCTATCGCTGACTGCAGACAGAAAAATATTCAATACAAAGAAAAGTCCGACCTGGATATTAACTTCCGACAGCGCCGTAAAAAAGAATTATAGAAAAATCCAAAAGCTTATTGGAAAAGGAGTCCGTGTTCTTGCTGTTTCTTCATCTACGGAATTGAGTCCGGATTCAATACTGGATACTCTTGCAGCTGAAGGGATATCTTCTGTCCTTTTAGAAGGCGGCGCCTCGCTTGTAGCACCGTTTATAAAACAATCTCTTGCCGACATACTATATCTTTTTACTGCCCCGAAAATATTGGGAGGCGGACTGGATGGAATAAAATTTAAGGACCCGTACATTCTCAACCGGCATTTAGCATTAGAAATATCCGGCCTGAAGAGAATTAAAAATGATATATTGATTGAAGCACGTTTCATTAAAAAACAAAAGTCGAGATAATATGTTTACAGGATTGGTTGAAGAAACCGGAACAATAAAATCCATCAAGCACAAAGATGGAAGCGTAATATTTACGATAACAGGCAAAAAGACTGTCAAGACCTTAAGAATAGATCACAGTATTGCTGTTGAAGGTGTTTGTTTGACTGTAATAAAAAGAACTAAAATCTCTTTTGATGTACAGGCAGTCGAAGAAACGCTTAAGAAGACGACTCTGGGTGATTTGAAAGTCGGGAGTCCGGTAAATTTAGAACGTCCGCTGCTTCCTTCCGACCGGCTCGGCGGACATTTTGTGCTCGGGCATGTGGATGGTATTGGTAAGGTCACGTCTGTTAAAACACTCGAGAGCAGTTGGATTTTCTGGATACGGGTTCCGAAGAAATTCGCGCACCACCTGATCCCGGTGGGTTCCATTGCCGTTAATGGCGTAAGTTTGACCATGGCGGATGTGAAATCAAATTCCTTTGCAGTCTCCATCATTCCGCATACGATGGAAGTGACCACGTTTAATCTGTTTAAACCTGGTACAATGGTGAATCTCGAATTTGATGTACTGGGCAAGTATATAGAGCGCCTGTTCATGGAGAGGGGACTCTGGAAAAAGAGGAAGTAAACTGTTGGTAGTCGAAAGCTTTAGCTTTCGTAAAAGCAGTAATAAGTGATAGGTGATTAGTGATAAGTAACGAGTAAACAATTGGTAGCCGAAGACTTTAGTCTTCGCCTGATGCGGCGGACGGTAGAGATGTAGAGTCCGGTCACCAGACCGGATATCTTACGAGGAAAAAACGTAGCTGTCTCATTTCGATACACTTTTCTAGAAGAATTACTATTTCAATCTTTAACCATTTCTAATAAAATAAATCTTGACTTCGTTTTTTTTTTCCATAATGTAGAAGTCGTCAAACCTATCGCCTGAGAGCTGCAAGAGATAAACAGGGACGGTGGGGAGAAATAATGCAAGGTATAGAATAATACTTATAAGAAGTCGGCATATTTTTCGTCAGTCTTGATTTTTTTGCCGCATCAATAAAATTATTAAAGAGCGGCATCCCGTACAGCGAGACTTTTGTCATTTCTTTTGTGTCAAGACAAAAGAAATGACGCTTAGTTTAAAACAGATTGAACGGCAGTTTATAGTGCTATAAGACGACTAATTCTGTACCTGCATTAATGCACGCTTTAAAATGCCCGAATGCTAAAGGGCAAAAAAAAGATAAAGTACTACAATAGATAAGGGGTAAAATGTACACTGCCAGAGTATTCCGCAATATTTTCATTATTACAGTAATTTTACTAAGTTACAGCAT
>JAFGLB010000201.1 GCA_016928255.1 Bacteroidota bacterium | reverse complement strand
TTTCCAATAATTTCAAACTCAGCCGGGTTGTTTCATGATGGCCTGTACCGAAAGACATCTTCGGATCGACATGGAGAATTATTTTATTTTTATGTTTTTTCTGCAGTTTTTTCCATGACGGCTTGATTACAATTTTCGAAGTTGCCTCAACGATTCCTGTTTGTTCCTCCCATGTTTTATTCCAGTTTTCTTCCTTTACTATTTCAGTTCCGTACGAAGAATCGACGGACGGGAATTCTGATCTGAATCTTTTCAGAACAGATTGCAATTCAGACTTTACCGAAGCAGTCCATTTTTTTTCGGCCATAAAGCAGTTAAGAAAGTTTTCTTCCTGCACGAATCCATTGAAACCTATCAATGTCAGCTGTCCCACAAGCAGATCCTGCAGAGATTCTTTAATGCCGATGGTGATTTTTATCCATTTATGCGGCCTCATAGCTGTCCGCCTTTTTTCGCCTGTTGATACTTATCGAATGAATGTTTGATAACATCTGGATTCATTTGCAGCCAGAATATCTGGTCCTGATAATTCTCCTGCATCTTACTATCAGCTTTATTGTACTTGACATTCAGGAGATAAATAAAGACGACAAGCAGAAAGAAGCAAATCAGCCCGCGCTGTTCCTCTAACTGTATGCTGGCGGCCACTTGAAACACCAGGCAGAGAGCGGAAAGCATAGTGAACCATAACGAGGTACGGCGTATCTGGTTCATAATATGATAGACCGTGCCGAAAAAGAATATTTTATCATGAAAAGCAGAAGGAAAATGATGATTCAATATATAAAAGTACAATTGACGCGCTTCAGATTCGTTCAGTACGATATCGCCGGGAAACCGGCGGATAATATCCTGCAGGTACGAACTGGGCTGGTTTTTTAGAAAAGCCTGCCTGCGCTTGGTCGATTCTTTTGCATACATCGTCAGGCCGGAAACGAGTACCAGGAAGAGGAAAACCAGTATCCCGAATGCAGTGTATGTAGTTAATAATAAATAGCGCGAAACAAAAAAATAGTAGAGCATAAATGCCAGCGATGCAAAGTAAAAGCCCGGCACAAGTATGCGCGAAGCTTCATACATGCCGAAAGATGATGTTTGTGTTGTATTCATGGTGCACCTGGTTGTTTAAAAATTATTGAATCGTTGTTTTCGGGAAGAGCAAGTATTCTGCTGAACTCTGCCAGCAGTCCGGCAATCTTATCCTGTATCATGGTGTAGCAGGACAGCGGTGAAATAAAATTCTGCATTAAAATGGAAAACGCAAGCATTTCTCCGTCCCTTGAAATAACGTAGCCGGAAAGGCAGCTGACTCCGTTCAGTGTTCCGGTTTTTGCATGAAGATTATTTGCAGCCGGATACGAATTCATCCTTCTTGTTAAAGTACCGTCATTACCGGCAACCGGCAGAGAATTGTAGAAGATAGGGAACAGCTTATGCTGATTGTACATTGCCGAGAGGAACTGTACGATCTGATCGGCGGACAATAAATTATAACGGGACACGCCCGATCCGTCGACGATTGAAAATTTGGAAGTATCCATATTAAGATCCGACAAAAAACGATTGACTGCTAAGATGCCTTTTTCTGCCGATCCAGGCACGCCGTATTTTACCGCTCCCATGGTCTTAAGTAAATTTTCTGCGGAAAGATTATCGCTTATTTTGTTCATGTTCGTAATTATGCCGGCAATCGGCTGGCTGTGCAGTACGATTTCTCTTGCTCCGGGCGGGAGGCAGCCTTCAGCCACCCGGCCGCGTACAATCACACCGGCACGTTCGAGAGACTCTTTGAAAAGTGTCCCTGTATAATATTCGGGCGAGCATACAGGTATTTTCATACTCGGCCTTTTGGATTTAAGTACTTCGCCTTCAATCAGAATTGTGTTCTCATTGCCGTAGCAGGATCTTTTTATTTTCAGCGGAACTCTGACGCTGTCGGCTGTTAATTTTGCATCGTTGATAATTTTGACGAAATTTGTTTTCGGTTCTGTAAATGGATAAACTGCATCAAGATCGCCCAGCAGTGAAATCCTGACGCAATTGTTGTTTACAGACAGCGGATTGATTTGAGGTGCATCGGAATCTGATTCGTCATCCCATACCCAGCCGGCTCCCCAGTATTTATCGTCAAAAAAGGAATCATCAACGACAATATTGCCTTTAATTTCATTCACTCCCCGGGTGCGCACAGCATCGGCAAAGCATTCTATATCTGAAGAAGTCAACACCGGGTTGCCGTATCCTTTCAGATAGACATTGCCTTTTAAAATTCCGTTTACCGGAACCGATTCAAAACTGACCGTCGTTTTAAATTGGCAGTTCGTGTCCAGAACCGACAATGCGGCGGCCGAGGTTATCAGTTTAATATTTGAACCGGGATTCATCAGCAGACTGCTGTTGCGTTCGTACAGCGTATCGTTCTTATCGAGGGACACGACTTTAATGCAGACATTTGAAGGTATGAAAAGTGTGTCCGAGAGGAGGGAATCAATATTATGTTTTAATTGTTCTACCGGAAGAGGCATGTCCGGTATTTGTTCAGGTTTATGCGATGAATCAAGCGGTTTGGAAGCGAGCCGCCCGGAAGCGCAACCTATGAAAACAAATGTAAGTACAGGTATGATATAATGGAGTTTCATGAGTTTGTAATTATTAATGAATGAACAGTGAGAATGTCCTCTTAAAAGTTTAAAAATGCAAGCACTGTTGAAATCCTGATTGCTCAAGAGCGTTAAATTTCTTATATTATAAGTTCATAATGCAGAGAAACGATAAAAAGAAGATAACAATAGCCATTGA
>JAFGLB010000200.1 GCA_016928255.1 Bacteroidota bacterium | reverse complement strand
GTCAAAAATAATCTGCCGATGGATTTTATTTTCTGTGCAACTTCTTTGGTCTGTGCCGGATTGAATTGTTTTACGACACCGACTGTATCCATCATCTCCTGTACTAATAAAAACTTTGAATATTTTGCATCTTTGGGATTCATAAAAACTCCTTGTTATTTTCGTTTCTTTATTTCTTCGATCTGTTTTTTAAAATCTTCAGTTTCACTGCGCACTTGCTTTACAAAGCCGTTGTCTTCTATAGTGCCGATTGCGGCGGTCATTTCTTCCATATTACGGTATGTATTCTGGCGGTATTTATTTTCATAATCCTTTTTTCTTGAAATATAAACCTGGTCGCGTATGAATTCCTGAATAGCCGCCGTTTTATCCAGCGCTGCGTTCCATTGTTCACGCGATAAATCGCTTACACCGAGATGAGCGCACAAAGAAGCATAGGCATGTTTCTGCTTTTCAAGAGGATATTTTTCCCAAAGTTTGTTATAACGTTCATGAATTTCTTTCCACCCGGCAAGTTTATCCGATCCAATATCGGCACGAAGCTGATCGGCGTCTCGTTCCGGAACAAGCTGGCCGCCCAGATTAACCCAGGCAGTGGTGCGTTCGTTCTTAAGCTTTTTACACATACTCTCAAATGAATCGGAAGGATTTGCAGTCAGGTAATTTATCAGGTTTTTTACTGCATAGTATTGTATCATATCTGCATAAGCGTGATACGATTTATACGCTTTAAGAATAACGGTTTTCCTGGACGATTTTTCCATATTCTCACCGAGGATTTCAAGTTTGCTGACTTCCTTTTCCGGGCCGGCAAGAAGTTCCTGTCCCATCCGTACAAGTTCTTTTTCATCGCTTGGGATGGCGGAATTCTGCTGGCGAAGTTTGGCTTTAGCTGTCCATATTTCCAAAAGCCGGCGAGCGTTGAAAATTTCTTCGGCTGTATCGGGTGCCAGCGAATCAAATTCTATATTCTGAATTTTATTTTTCCGGCTGTCGCGGTTCTGGAATTTCCATGTATTGCGTGCAAGTGCGTACATATTATAAAGCCACCAATATGCCGGAAGCACTTCAAGCTCATCCTTTGCTGGATTATTATTAAGCAGTGAAAAAGGCAGGGGAATATCCATCTCTGCCGGGTAATCAGCTTTTGAAAGCAGGACAAAAGAAGCAAAACGGCAGGAATGCTTGATGCTGGAGCACAATCCGGGCCAGAATCCGCGTCCGGCCTGAACTTCGTTGTCGTTTGCCCGGCTGTTATGATTTGAACCGATAGTAGCGCCGGCAGCCATATTGCTTTGTCCCATTACAACCGATGCTATCAGAAAAGAATTATTATGATGCTGTTCGTGTGCGGGGAAGATGAGGTTATTAAGCACTTCACAGCATGAAATCGTCGAATTATCTCCGAGGAAAGAATTTATCAGCCTTGCCCCGTATTTAAGATGTGAATTTTCACCAAGTATGAATCGGACTGCCTTACATCCGTAAAAAATATGGCATCCGTAGCCTATTATGCCGTTCACAAGTTCGACACCTTCTCCTATCTGTGTCGGTTCGTCTTCCGATGAGTGGATGGTAATATTTTTTAATTTGTTGGCGCCTTTAATATAGCAGTGAGAGCCGATTTTTACATCTTTTAAAATTCTCGAATTCTTTATTACGCACTGTGTTTCTATGGAACCGTAATATCCACGGCGGTTATCAAAACTGCTTTGTGTTATTGAGAGTAATTTTTTCTGCAATTTGCTGTCGTCTCTGTACTTAGCCCAGAGATAGGCATCAGCCGGAATAATTCCGTCGAACGGCGCTACGGCACGGCATCCGGTTTCATTCATGAGGTTGAGCCATACCCGGACGTTTTCCGGTTCGCCTTCTTTTACAATGCCGTTTCCGAATTTCGCATGGTTTGTGGTATGCATTTCATCGATGTTCAGCAGAATGCATTTATCGCCGATAATGTAATGTTCCAGATACCTGACGTGATGAATAGCGGCGTCGTCGCCGATATCGCATGAAACAATCGTGCTGTTTGTGATTCCTGCCGGCACCTGAAGATCATGATGTTCGAGAATTACATTATGAATGCAGCCGATTCGTACCAATCCGAAAAATGCAGTATTGATAATTTTTGCCGGATCGAACGGGTCGGAAACGAGCACTTCATCCCAATTGTCCGATGTGTTGTTGTTTTGAACGAGGCGTCCGACTTCATCAGCCCGCAGATGCCGCCATTTGTCCTGCGGCCACGGAATTTGTTTGTTCCGATGGTAGTATTCATCTTTGCCTTGAGGAATAAATTCTTTCGGTATAAAATTTCTTCCAATACTCTCTGCCGGCAGAACAACTATATTATCCATAACATAATTCTCCTTCTAACACTGATAAAACTGTAGAAATCCTGATGAGAAATGATTATTAGGGTACTGATAAATTGACAGGTTATCAATATTATTTTTTTTGCTGTGATATATGACAAACTTAAAAGGATGAATTTGCTTCTGGTAGCGGGCTATTCTAAGATTCGCGCTAAAAATCCGCGGGAATGACAAAAAAATGTGTCATTCCCGAATGCTTCTATCGGGAATCTTAATGTGGTTAATAAGGAAATTGGAATTAGTCCACTACTTAATTTCTATGGTTTGAAAAATTTTCAAGACTTTTATGTCAAAAATCCCTCGACCCGGTGGACCTTGCCCAGTTTTGTGCCTAAAAACTGCTCCCCGATTTCCATGAATTTATGCGGTACATCGCTGACAAAGAATTTTAGATTTGGTTTTTGCGTGCTTGTGTTTTCAAGATGCATATCCTTCAGCATTTTCTTTACCGCAACGGTTGTCGCTTCTCCTGAATCTATCAAAGTCACATCGCTGTGGAGTACTTTTTGAATAATTTTTCGAAGTATTGGATAATGCGTGCATCCGAGAACGACAGTATCGACTTTTTCAAGAGTTAACGGGAATAAATATTCCTTTGCTATTAATTCCGTAGCTTTGTGATCGATCCATCCTTCTTCCGCGAGAGGAACGAAGAGGGGGCAAGGCTGGCCGGTTACTTTTACAGCCGGATCAATCTGGCGAATCGCGTTTGTATATGCATTGCTGAAAATTGTTCCGAGTGTTCCGATAATTCCAATTCGTTTCTTTGCAGAAGCTTTTACAGCCGCCTCCGCTCCCGGTATGATAACACCGACAACAGGTACTTTTGCCCGCTTCTGTACTACATCCAATGCAACCGCTGAAACAGTATTGCACGCAATAACAATGAGTTTTACATCATGCTTTAATAAAACATCCGTATCCTGCAGGGCGTATTCGCGCACCACCTGCGGTGACTTCGGACCGTAAGGAACACGGGCAGTATCGCCGAAGTAGACAATGTTTTCATGCGGCAGGTGCTGCATTATTGCCCGCACAACGGTCATACCGCCGATACCGGAATCAAATACGCCAATAGGCCGGGCATTGTCCATTTTTTTTCCTTTGGGTTTTTATTAACCTGTGACTAATACGAAATAATATAATCAATGGATAAGAATGGTCAAAATGCAAATATTAAATTGAAGTGTACAGATTTATTAAAACAATGTTTTGGTTTGCCGAACTTCAGGCTTTTCGACCGAGCCAGTCAAGAATTCCCGTAATAAATGTAAGAGGATGCGGCGGACAGCCCGGTATATATAAATCAATTTTGTGTGATTCGAGGAAATTCCTGTCAATTTCCGCTGAATCCTTGAATATCCCGCCGCTGATTGCGCACGCGCCGGTAAGGATAATGATTTTCGGTTCGGGAACTGCTTCGTAACAGAGATCGGTCGCTTCTGCCATCGTTTTTGTGATAGGACCTGTTATTACTACACCGTCTGCATGTCTCGGCGAGGCGACAAATTCGATACCGAACCTGCCCATGTCAAAATTTACATTGCTTGTTGCATTCAATTCCAATTCACATCCGTTGCATCCGCCTGCGGATATCTGTCTTAGTTTTAACGATCTCCCGAAATACTTTTTAATTTTTTCTGATGCGATTTCAGGCCTGAGTTCCGTTTGTTTCCCGGTGATGATAAGCTGATCGCGCTTGTTGCATGTAATGTGATAATCGTCCGTAAAGTGAATTGCCTTTTCTGTACAGACTTTTTCACACTCCGGACAAAATACACATAACCCAATGTCAATTCTGAGAGGAGAGACTTGAACGGCTCCGGTCGGACATACATCAGCGCATTTACTGCACCCGTCCGGACATTTTTCCTGATGAAGCTCCGGCAGTCCTCTGAAAAGGGGCGACAGTTTAGCATGGTGAACGTCGTGTACGACGGGATCGCCTTGCAGAACACGCAGCTGAATACTTTCAATCATATAACTCCTCGACTAAAGATCATGTCCCGAATAAGATAAATCAAAGCTTTTGTTGCACAGTGGAAAATCTGATATCGCTTCACTTCTCAGCGCCAGGCCTAATCCATACCAATTATTAAACGAAGGATCTTTTATTTTGTACCGTTTCCATGCTCCGTTTGAATCTGTAAAGGCGCAGTGCGCGATTTCGCCTCTCCATCCCTCTGTTAATGACACAACTCCACTGTCGGACAGTATACTGTCTAATTGATTCCGAATCGAACTCGACGGCAGATTTTCCAGCTGATCGAAAATAAATCGAAATGATTCTTCGATTTCCAGCGCCCTTATACGTGCACGGGCAAATACATCGCATGAAGAAAGCGTAATAAGCGGAAGGTGAGTATATTTGTACGCTCCGTAAGGAAATTGACTTCTTGTATCGGTATCCAGACCGCACGCGCGCGCGGCCGGACCCACCATCCCGACAGACTGTGCCCATTCTTTTTCCACTGTTCCGGTATGATCCAGCCGTCCCAGAACGCTGGAAGAACCGAACATAACTTCGTTAATGGCACGAACATCGTCATATACAACCTGTAAATTTTCTTTCATTGCATTTATTAGTTGCTCTGTCGGATCAAATTGAAGTCCGCCCGGGACAATAAATCCTCTGCCGTAACGTGAACCGCAGAGAAGAGCGGTACTATTGATTACAAGTGTCCGCAATCTTCCGTATGATGCAGAGCCGATGGCGTATCCTATATCGTTCGCTATGCCTACGAGTCCTGAAATATGCATCGCGATTCGCTCAAGTTCTTCCGATATGGCGCGTAATACCTGGGTCCGCAGACTTACCGAGGTATTTGACAGTGCTTCAACAGCCAGTGCATATGCCATGGAATGGCCTATTACCGTATCGCCTGCAATGGATTCGCAAAGAATATTCTGCTGGTAAGGAGATGCTTTCAACAGCAGCTTTTCGATTCCCCGGTGCTGGTAACCAAGAATTATTTCAAGATGATATACTAATTCGCCATGGCATTGGAACCGGAAATGGCCGGGTTCAATAACACCTGCATGTATAGGCCCGACAGCAACTTCGTGCACCTCTTCGCCCTCCATCCGGTATGGTGAATATAACTCCTGTCCGCAAATTGTCTGCTTGCGCACAGGACGCAGCCAGGGATGGCCTTCAGGAATGATTTGGTGGTTTTCGGCGAGTTCACATTCGAAATAATGTGTCTGCGGAAAAATGTCGGCGAAGGTTTTATATGAGTTTTTTGCTGAAGAAAATTTTGTTCCGATAAGATCGATTGCAGATTTCAACGGCCGAGCCAGTACGGCAATAACCGTTGTTTCCTGTCCTTTTGATTCCAATCCGAACAAACCGATCATTCTTGCCTGTGTAAGCAGCTCGCCGCGCAAAGATTCTTCAAATTCTTTTACAGGAAGAATCGGAATATCCCCGGTTGAAAATGGCTGGTGATTTTGAACGGCTAACGGAGTCATAACAGTATTCCGAAATCCTTTGATATTTGTGTTATAACAGAATGCAGTTGAGGCGGCATTGTAATGCCGAGGATAACGAGCAATATTAAAAGTACCAGAGAAGTGAAATGCGTAATTTCAAACTTATCGTCAATTGCTGCTGCATGGTTATTCGGGGAATTTGAATACAGCATGCGAAATACATTTCTGCTCATTCCGACAAAAATAAAAAACAGGAGGAATAATACCGCGGCAAGGAGCAGCGGCCTGGAAAGGAGTCCTTGCAGTATCATTAATTCGCTGAAGAAAATGCCGAACGGCGGCATTGCAATAACGGCAAAGAATCCGAGCATAAAAAGCCAGCCGGTCCATGGCATGTTTTGCAGGACATTCCATACAGAATCGATTTCACGCGAACGATATGCTTTGTGTATATTGCCGGCATTCAGGAAGAGAACGACTTTAGTCAGCGAGTTAAAGACTGTATGAAGCATCGCGCCAAAAAACGCGATACCGCCTGTGCCGATGCCCAGCGTAATCAGGCCGAGATGCTCTACGCTTGAATATGCAATCATTCGTTTGTAGTTGTTGACTTTGAACATAAACACGAATGCTGCAAATAGAGAGACTAAGCCGCCGATAATCATGATACTGCGCGCGAATGCGGCAGTTGAAGTCGGTGCCATTATCTGGTATACTCTCAGAACGCCGAGCAAAGCTGTTCCTCTTAAAGATCCGGCCATCAGAGCTGCGATTGGACTGGGTGAATTGCTGGTCGCGTCTATATCTCCCGTATGCATCGGAGCAATGCCTATTTTTGTACTTAACCCGACAAAAACAAATATAAAACTTGCTTTAAGCCATATCGGATTCAATTGCTTTGCATGGAGAGTGAATAAAGATACCAGCAGCTGCTGTCCTTCGAGCACCGTTTTACCGGCGGAAAGTGCAAGAAACAGAAATCCGATGAAAGCAAAAGCGATTCCCACGGAAACAAGAAACAGGTACTTCCACATGGCTTCCAGCGATTCTTTATCGCGGTAATAATAGATCAGCGGTGCGACGCTCAGCGTGGTCATTTCCGATGCAACCCAGAAAATACCAAGGTGATTGCTGATCAATGCGAGAGTATTTGCAAGCAAATAGATATTCAGCATTGCAAAAAAGAACTTTTTGCTTTTTTCTTCCTTTACCATGGCCGGACGATTCAAATACGAATATGAAACGAGCAGAATCCAGAAGTATACATGAGAAAGGATCAGCAGGAATAATCTGCTTAATGCATCAAACCTGAACAGGTCGCTTTCAGCCGGAATAATTATTTCAGCAAAAATTAAATATGAACACGCAAGGTGTACAACTGCGGCGGACAGCGAAATAATATACTGCGCTTTTCGATTGTGTACAAAATAACAGGCGATAAAGCCTGCAACAGGAAGGATTGCAAGAGGAATAAGAATTTCCATCAGTCCTTAAGTCCCCCCAGAACCGTCACTTTTTGCTCGGTGAATGTTGAGCTGATTTTATTAACCGCTATGCCCATCAGGAAAACAACAACCAGGATATCGAGCAGGGCGCCCAGTTCAACGATAGTGGGCATTTCAGCTGCGATCGATGTACCGAAAAGGAAAATACCGTTTTCTAAAATTAGAAATCCGACTACATGCACAATGAGTTTTTCCCTGAAAATAATCAGCAATAACCCGATGACTATCGCGGAAAAGGCAGAAGCAAAGGGGATAGTTTCGATCGGCGTATAACCTGAAAGAACGTGCGACATGATAAAAATTACAGACATAGATGCGACGCTGAGTAATAAAAAATTGAACGGCTGTATGTTCGGTTCTATTATACGTTTAACATCAAGATCGATGATAATTTTATTGATGAACCGCGGGATGATTACTGCTTTTACGATAAGAGACATTAATGGAATAATAAGAATGTGAACCGATAAATGGCGCAGAAACGGGAAAATTATGATTACAGAGAGCAGTATTCCCTGCGCCCTGAGAATGCCCACGTACGTTTTAAGTCTTGCAGTGATGACTAAATACAGGAGCGTAAGGCAAAAAAGAATACTTAATACATTTTCCATTTCGGTCTCTTAATGATTATTTAACGAATGTATAAATGAGTAAATCCAAAATACCGATTGCGGTAGCAAATAATAAATACTGCGGAACATTTTTCATTTTCAACCTGGCAATCATAGTCTCGACCCAGGCAACGATTGTTGATAAAAGCAGGAGAAGAACGATGAATAATGAAAATCCGAGCCATTGATTCTGCATGCCGAACGGGTTGAAGAACAGTACTTCGTAAATTCCATATATCATGATTTTGATATAGCTCGAGTACTGATAAAGGAACAGGTCGACGCCTGAATTATCCAGGATCATGACCTCGTGTATCATCGTCAGTTCCAGATGAGTGTTCGGGTCATCCACAGGCATGCGTGAACACTCCGTTACCATCAGAAAAAAAGCGGAGATGGAACTTACAATAATGAAAACAAGCGAAGACGGATTATCCAGCCGTATAGAAAGATATATCTCGTAGAGTGAAGTATAACCGCTTACGAACGCCAGGCTTCCGATTGTAAAGAAGTATATGGGTTCGGCAAACACGGCAAAAGTTGCTTCCCGCGCCGCTCCCATGCCCTCGAATGAACTTCCGATATCCATTGCACCGATAATCTGGAAAAAGCGGGCAAGTCCCAATAGATAAGCAAACACAACAATGTCGCCGTTGAAACTTAGAAGCGGCCGTGTATATCCGACAGGCAGCATGAATCCGGCGATCAGAACAGCCGAGAAGACAACCACGGGAGCAAGCCTGCTTACGAACGATGCAGTTTTTGCATAAATTGTTTCTTTACGGCTTAGCCGGATCAATTCATAATACGGCTGCCAGATAGGGGCGCCTGTACGTCCGGTGAGAAGCGCTTTTTGTTTATTGATAAGTCCTACAAGAAGCGGCGACAGACCGAGTATAAAAAGAAACGGCAGTAATCCCTGTAATATTCTTAAGGCCATATTATCGCAATAATACTATAAATGACTGCAATTACTAACATAAGTGATATATAAAAACGTATATCTGTTTTGCTTAAAAAATCAAAAGAATTAATTTTACTGACAATGTAATTATACACCGGAGCGGCAATCCTTTTTTCTGAAAAATCTTCCGAATGAGATACAAAATTTGATTTTTTAGGAAACATGGTTTTCGGCAGTATGGCATGTTTTTTTATCTGCAGTGTATGGGATGCAATGCTGTTTATCTCATCTGCATAGGATGAAGCGGTGTACTGCATTCGCGGTGTCTGCGGCGTGTATCCGCATCCCCAGGCATCTGAAATCCGCTGTTTTGTACTGAATTTTTTCCAGATGATCATGACCATGACGATCAGCAGAACGCCGGCGAATATTACGGTAAGGAATTCCCAGCGCGTAAACATCGCATACGGATGCATATCCAGCTCGTTCCGGCTCAGCGTGACGGCGGATGATATTATTCCGAGAATAGACTGCGGAAAAATTCCGAAAAATATACAAAGAAATGCAAGTATTCCCATGGCTGTATGATCCGTTCGGCTCACTTTAAATGAATCAAGCCTGCTTCGTTCGGTGCCGAGAAACATAATGCTGTTGATTTTTGTAAAGCACATTAATGCCAATCCGCCTACAAATGCCAATCCTGCCGTCATAAGGAGCATCAGAAGGGGATAATATTCTCCAAGCGCGGCTGCGCCGTTGAAAAAGCCTTTAAATATCAGGAACTCCGACATAAATCCGTTAAGAGGCGGAATGCCGCTGATGGCAATTGAACCGATCAGGAAAAATCCGACAAACCATGGAGCGTGATGAACTATACCGCCCATCTTTTCTATATTGCGCGTTTTGTAATTATGACAGATCACTCCAGAACCTAAAAACAACAATGACTTAAAAATGGCATGATTAAATGTATGAAACAGCGCACCGCCGAATCCCAGCCATACCAGGGGCTGAATGGAATTTGTAATACCGATAACACCGAGACCGATACCGATGCCGATTATGCCTATATTTTCAATTGAGTGATAGGCGAGCAATTCTTTAATATCGTGCTGAGCAAGTGCGTACCACACGCCGAACACTGCGCTGAACAGACTTACGGTAAGGATAACCAAGCCCATCCATACGGGAAGCGGCGAACAGAATTCTATAATTCTAAAGATTCCGTATATACCTGTTTTAATGATAACTCCCGACAGGAACGCACTGAGTGCTGCCGGCGCGATCGGATGCGCCCACGGAAGCCAGAAGTGCATGGGCATAAATCCTGCTTTCATACCGAAACCCAAAAATCCGAACAGGCATACGAGATAGAACACTGTTCCTGAAGCAGATGAAATGTGAAAATCGCTGAATAACCAGCTTCCGCAGTTGTCATTTAAAAGGAAGAAGAAAATGTACAGGAAGAATGTTGCCAGGTGTGTGGCTGTAAAGAAAACGAAGCTTCCTTTTTGAACTTCTTCCTTCTCTTTTTCAAGCAGCATCCCCAGGTAAGCCGTAAGAGTCATTAATTCCCAGAAGACCAGGAAGACAATTCCGTGATTTGCGAAAACAAGCAATTGGGTGAACAGGAGAAGCAGAGAAAATGATATAATGAAAACACGGACAGATGTTTCTTTATGAATATAATGCTTCAAATATGAATAAGTGGAAATAACCGTCGGTATTGCAGCAGTTGTAATAATTAAAAGGAAGAAAAGCGCGAGACCGTCGGCCCGAAACATTGAAGCATATTGCGGAAAAACAGGAAAAAGATTTGAAACCTGAGGTAATTCGATCAGCCGTTTAATTGCAAAGATTAAATTAATTGCGGCTGCAAGGGTATTTATCAAAACAAAAAAAGAAAGAGCTTTTCTTACCGGTTGAATCAGGACTGAAGCGATTGCCCCGATAATAAATAAACTGCATCCGATTAAAAAAAGATAATCCATCAATTTACCTTGGATCCAATATCTTATAAGTGCATTTAAAGAAGCAATAGATCATTTCTGCGCAGGCCTTTCATACGATTTAATCAGCGCCATTATATCCGAATACGGTTGTCGTGTTTTTAACGCCTGCCGTAATTCACTTTTTGATAAAAGATGACTTAAATGAGCCAGGAGGCTGAGGTGCTGTTTTATCGTCTGCGAAATAATTAAAATCAGCGTGTGAACAGGCTTACCGTCAAGCGCATGCAGATTTAAGAATGTGTCCGGAAAGAAAAAAAGTATCAGCGGCTTATCGCGCCCGATCACCAGCGGGATCCTGGGGTGGGGCAGGCTGATGCCATGCCCGATCGCTGTCGACATCATCTGCTCACGGCTTTTGAGCAGTTGAATAATAACACTGCGGTCGACGGATTTATCAAACGAAGCAAGCTGTACCATCTCTTCGATGTAATGATCATCTGTAAAAGTACAGTTATAAAAAAAAGAATGCTTGTTTAATAAAGGCAGCAGTGTCTTTATCCGGTACTCCTCAAAATGAGCGTTGTCTGAGATATTCAAAGGCATATTTCTTCCGAGCGCCCATTCAATTACTTTATCCTTATTAAAAACGATTCGATCGTGAATTACCTGATGAGGTATATCTTTTGCTTTTACCAGTCTAAGCACATCCTTCTCGGATTTTACCAAAAGATGAGCTATGTCTTTAATCTTTAAATCCACTTTTTCTCCATATTTCTATTTAAACAGTGCTGTTTCAATCTCCAGCGGAACCATCGTTTTATAACTTTTCCAAGTCACATGCCTTATCTTGACGCTATCCGGGACAGGTCTGATCGTATAGTCCAATAAAATCCCCGCACTTTTTTTGGTTTTTTTTGGAAAATCCGCCCGAAAAAAACGGATAGAGGAGATCGATGTTGTTTTATCGCCGTTTTTGTACTGACGATGGAAGGAATATACAAATCCAGCTGACTATTTTACTGCAGTGCGGGTATCTAAATACCCGCGAATTTTGCTTTTTCACCGTATTCTTAAAATTATCTCTGCCTAAACAATATATATAATATATGAAAAAATCGATTAAGATGCTCTAAACACAGGCGTATTATTATGGTTTTTAAGATGAATTTTTTTTCATAATACATTTATATACTCTATATGTTCATCTTTTGATTTTAAACTTTCGTAAATAAGAAAAAAATGCTTTTGCATGTTGATTAGCGGCACAAATATTGTCAATTTAACGCTGATTCTGCTGCCAGTTAAATCTAACCAATAAGGAATATTTATGAATACTTTTAAAGCTTGTTTTTTCAGAAGGCCGTTTATTTCAAGTTTATTGTTCCTGCTGTTTGCAGCGCCGGATTCTTTTTATGCACAGGATGTGTCCATTCAGGATTTCCGAATTCCGGAAACAAAATATCAAAGACTCATGGGCAGTTTATCGGGAATACTGGATAAGACAATCTACAACAGTGCGGAGTATTCATTCGGAGCGCTTCAAAATGAACATTCAAATTCATCAAAGCATTCGAATCTTAATTCGGCTTTGTATTATGCGTTCGCCGAATTTAACGAGAATCAATCGCTCGAAATCGGAACGCAAATAAGAGGAGAATTAACTTACCAGAGCACCGATGCCGATTATTATGATTTAAGCTCGCCTTATAAATCTGATCAGCTTCATAAGAATTACCATGTTAGTATTTCGCCGGATATCCGGTATTCAAAATATCTTGTTCCGGATAAATGGTTCTGGTACGCGGAGGGGTCGGGGTATTATACTTTTAACCAGAGCACGGAAAATTATAACGTGACTTACACAAACGGCTATTTTTATAATGATTCATCTTTTACAAAACTGAATTACTGGACAGCGTCTGCCGGCGGCGGCATCGGGTATGGAAAATTCCGCGACGGCTCTGCGGTCTTCGCCGTAGTACGGATACTGGAAAAACTTGCAGATGACAGTGTTCTTGTCCGGCCCCTGCAAAAGGATGAAATACTTCGTATTGTCGATGTATATTCACGAAAAATTGAATATGCCTATTCCCAGGATGAATATGAAAAGTTTTTCATGGAAGATATTTTTAAACTTTTGCAGGAGATGGGTGTGTTCAAAGATAATTGTGCTTCTGCTTATTCCGTTCTAAAAGCATTACAGGTTCTTTCAGAACAGATCGAACCGCGGTTGTTCGGATGGAGAGCCAGAATCGGATTACAGAGAAGGTTTACGGAAGAAATTATGACAAGAGACATAAGCGGTATTAATCCGTATTCATCTGAATACAGCTGGCATACAGGCGATTATGCCCTGCTGTCGTTTGAATACGGGTATCCTTTTACTCTGAACCTGCACTTTAATTCAAGTCTTTCAATTGAAATACCGAGAATAGATTATGAAAGGAAAATCGGTTACAGGTATCAGATATCCGGAATTTATCAGGTTGGCGAAAGAATAGATGCAACGGTATCCGGTTCGGCCGAACGCTATTCGTCGGTATATAAAAACCTGGATGAGAATGAATTTGTAAGGAATCTACGATATAACGCGGGAATTTCTTTCAGATTTTTTATCGAGAACAATGTCAATTTGAATGTGAGTTTGTCGTACTCTGAACAGCGTCAGGATCGTTATTCGGCCTCTGCTCCCGGCAGCAGTGAATATCAGTTCCCAACAATAGAATTCGGCATAACTTACAGATTTTTATAGATAACCGTCGATTGTTCCGGAATTAGCACAATTTTCTTTGTTATTGACCGAAAACCGGGTTTTAGTAATGGGCTATTTTAAGATTCCCGATAGAAGTTCGTTCTGTTGCACAGAACGAGATCTCGTCTCGTTTTATCAAAACGAGACGGACATTCGGGAATGACACATTATTTTTTTTGTCATTCCCGCGGATTTTAAGCGGGAATCTTATATATGGTTAACAGGGAAATTGAAATTAACCCACTACCCAGGTTTTTCATCAGCTGAAATTTTCTAAAAAAATTGCTAAGTTACCTGATGTTACAAAGAGAAGATAAATTGCCACGACTTCTGGATAATTGCCACGACCTTTAGGTTGTGGAATTTGATAAATAAAATAGAGTGGGCTTTAGCCCAATAAAATTATCGAAAATGGGGTTAAAACCCGATAACACTTTTGATTTTCTAACCCCCGAGCTCAAGCTCGTGGCAATAATGGTGCTTTTAATACATATTGCTGGTAAACTGCAAAATTTAAGCAAGTTATCAGATAAGACTAAAACAGTCGGTAACAGAGAAAACGAAAGAAGTCCGAGAATGTACAATAGAAACCTAACCGCAGTTTTATTCTGTGTTCTATAAAACCGGAGTATTACTATGCCGATCAAACCTTTTAAAAATGAACCGCTGACTGATTTTTCGAAACCGGCAAATCGGAAAGCGATGGAAAAAGCGCTTGAATATGTTAAGGTAACTTTAGGCCGAGAGTATCCGCTGTCCATAGGCAATGAAGAAATTCATACGGAAGGTAAACTGATTTCAATCAATCCTTCCCGCCCCGGTCAGGTTGTCGGCGTTTTTTCAAAAGCAAATACAGACCAGGCGGAAAAGGCCGTTGAAATTGCCTCTACAAAGTTTAAGGAATGGAAATTAGTCGATCCGAAAAAACGGGCTGAATATTTATTTAAAGCTGCAAAACTCATGCGTCAGAGGAAGCATGAATTCAGTGCGGTGATGATATATGAAGTCGGAAAGACCTGGCCGGAGGCCGATGCGGATACCGCGGAAGCAATCGACTTTCTTGAGTTCTATGCAAGAGAAATGCTGCGGTATGCGGCAAAGCAGCCGATTATAAAATTTAAAGGCGAGAAAAATGAATTAAAATATATACCGCTCGGCGTGGGAATTATTGTGCCGCCGTGGAATTTTGCGCTTGCGATTCTAACTGGTATGACTTCGGCTGCAATAGTTGCGGGCAATACGGTTGTGCTGAAGCCTTCCAGTGATTCTCCGTTAACCGGCTGGATGTTCTTTAATCTGATGCGGGAGGCCGGTTTGCCGGCAGGCGTTATTAATTTTATCACCGGCTCGGGTGCGTCAATCGGCGATGTTCTTGTTGCGCATCCAAAAACGCGTTTTGTTTCGTTTACCGGCTCCAAAGAAACAGGTATCCATATATACGAACTGGCTTCAAAAATCCAACCCGGCCAAAAATGGCTGAAACGCGTCTTGATCGAAATGGGCGGAAAGGACTCTATTATTATAGATGACCAAACCGATCTGGATGCAGCGGCACAGGCGGCAGTCGTATCTGCATTTGGATTCCAGGGACAAAAATGTTCGGCCGCTTCACGCGTTATTATAGTTGAAAAAGTCTATGATAAATTCATCGAAATTCTGAAAAGCAAAGTTGATAAAATTACTGTGGGAGAATCCGATAATCCTGGCAATTACATGGGTCCCGTTGTTAATAAAAATTCAGAAGAAAAAATACTTTCGTATATAAGAAAAGGACTGGATGAAGGCGGATATTTGATTTGCGGGGGCGGGAAAGCAGACGGAGAAGGATATTTTATCCAGCCGACTGTTATTGCCGTGATCAATCCAATGGCGACTATTGCGCAGGAAGAAATATTCGGTCCAGTTCTCGCTGTTATAAAAGCGAAAGATTTTGACCAGGCGCTTGAAATAGCTAACAATACTGAATTCGGACTTACCGGCGGCGTGTGGACAAAAAACAGAAAGAAGATCGAAAAGGCAAAGGAAGTTTTCCATGTGGGTAATTTTTATATAAACCGAAAAATTACCGGGGCTCTTGTGGGCGTGCACCCGTTCGGAGGTTTCAATATGTCAGGCACAAATTCGAAAGCAGGGGGAAGGGATTATCTTCTCCTTCTCATGCAGGCAAAAGCTATATCGGAAAAAATATCAAAATAAATTTTATGGCTTCTTTAATCAAATGTTCTTATTGCAGCGAGGAAATAACAGACGACAGTGATTTCTGTCCGCACTGCGGTGCATTGTATATAAGAGATGCCGAAATATACTGCGATGAACATCCTCAAAACAAAGCAGGCGGCGTCTGTATTATTTGTCATAAAGTATGCTGTGATGAGTGCGGGGTGGAGGTGGACGGACGCAGTTTCTGCCTGGTTCATCAAAATGTGAAAGTCGAGCAGGATTGGGCCGAAGTATTTGAATCGTCCGAAATTTCGGATGCGGAGATGGTAAAATCGTTTTTGGAATCGATCGGCCATAAAGTCCTGGGACATAATTTCAATTCGATGGGCTTTATTTGGGGCGGCGGCGGCGATTCACCCGTTTCGCGCAGTAATATAAATAAGCCCGTCAGAGTCTTTGTGCCGATCCCGGAATACCTCGATGCCGCAAGAGAACTCGAAGAATGGCGTTCATCTCAGACTGATATCGGAATGGATTACGCGAGAATCGATCCATAGTTATGTAGGAAGTCATTATGAAAATTCATGAATACCAGGGAAAAGAAATTTTAAAAAAATACGATGTCGCTGTTCCGGTTGGAGATGTCGCCTTCACAATTGATGAAGCAGTTAAGGCGGCCGAGAAAATCGGCGGAAGCGTCTTGGTGGTGAAAGCGCAGATTCATGCAGGCGGCAGGGGTAAAGGCGGAGGTGTGAAACTAGCACGGAGTTATGAAGAAGTGCGTGAATGCGCGGGTGAGATACTGGGCATGCGGTTGGTTACCCACCAGACCGGTCCGGAAGGACGTATTGTGAGAAGACTCCTCGTTGAACAGGGAATAAATATTGCGCGCGAGTTGTACGTCGGAATAACTCTTGATCGCAAACGGGCACGGAACGTTCTTATGGCCTCTACTGAAGGCGGGATGGAAATAGAAAAAGTTGCCGCTGAAACGCCTGAAAAAATTCTTAAAGAAGAAGTGGATCCGGCTGTAGGACTCCAGCAGTTCCAGGCACGTTCTCTCTGCACACGGCTTGATTTGAAAGGCGATGCTCTTAAAAACGGAGTAAAATTTTTAACGGCGCTTTATAAAGCATATATCGCATCCGATGCATCGCTGGCAGAAATAAATCCGCTCGTGATCACGCAGGAAGGACACGTGGTCGCACTCGACGCTAAAATCAACTTCGACGATAATGCACTGTTCCGCCATCCGGAATATGAGGACCTGCGCGACGTTGATGAAGAGGATCCCATGGAAGTGGAAGCATCGGCATCGAATCTGAATTATATAAAACTTGACGGCAATGTGGGTTGTATGGTAAACGGTGCGGGACTTGCAATGGCGACGATGGATATGATAAAACTCGCAGGCGGTATGCCGGCTAACTTTCTGGATGTGGGCGGCGGTGCAAGCGCGCAGACTGTGGAAGCGGGATTTAAAATCATTCTTAAAGAAGAAAATATCAAAGCGATACTCATTAATATTTTCGGCGGAATAGTAAGATGCGACCGCGTTGCCGCCGGGGTTGTGGAAGCGGCTAAGAATGTCGATGTGCAGGTGCCTATTATTGTCCGCCTTGCCGGTACAAATGCAGAACAGGCAGCGGTTATCCTGCAGGACTCCGGATTGAAATTCCTTGTCGCTAAGGATTTAAAAGATGCCGGGGAAAAAGTTAGAAAAACAGTGATAAGTGATAGGTGATTAGTGATAAGTGAAGAGTGAACAGTTGGTAGCCGAAAGCTTTAGCTTTCGTGTCATGCTACCATTCTGTATTCTCGACTACGCAACCTAAAGGTTGCGGCTACCAAAGCGATTGCCGCCTCGACACACGTCTGGTAGCCGAAAGCTTCCGCCAGACAGCCGGCGGACAAGTTAGCTTTCGTAAATGCGGTAATAAGTGATAGGTGATAAGTAATAAGTAAAGAGTAAACAGTAAAGAGTGAAGAGTAGATAGTCGGTAGCCGAAAGCTTTCTTGCTCGCCGTTTTTTTGGCGAGAGCTTTCGTAATAGCGGTGATAAGTGTTTTGTAAAAGCAATGATAGGTGATAAGTAATAAGTGAAGAGTAAAAAGTATAGAAATTGGACTTTAGAATGAGTATATTTATATAAATGGCCGGAATTTATGGCCTTTCCAAACAACTGGAATAATTGATATAAATCAGGGATTGTAGAAAGCAGATAAGAAATAATCATAAAGCTTACAGATTCATAACTGAAATTACGCAGATAAAACAAATTGTTGCAGCCTTTAGATAAATTACCACGACCTCTAGATAATTGCCACGACCTTTAGGTCGTGGAACTTGATAAATATGCTGCAGCGGGCTTTAGCCCAATAAAATAATGAGGTTAAAACCCGATAATACTTTTGATTTTCTATTTATTTTTGCAAAGTATATAACATGAATCATTAACTAATAGATTTAAACAAAGGATAACAATGCGAAACAAAATAATAGCCGGTAACTGGAAAATGAACAAAGACCTGAACGAGTCGGTTGAACTCATAAACGGTTTAAAAGCGAAGCTTGCAACATTACCGAAAGGTGTGCAGGCGATAATCTGTCCTCCTTATATATCTCTTGCTCAGGCAAAAGATTTGCTGAAAGGCTCGCCTATCGAGCTGGGTGCGCAGAACATGTATCACGAAGACGAAGGCGCATTTACAGGAGAAATCTCGCCTAAAATGCTGAAATCAGCCGGATGCAAGTATGTAATTCTCGGTCACTCTGAGCGAAGGCAGTATTTTGGCGATACCGATGCATCGATCAATACAAAGGTCAAGAAAGCACTTACATCCGGACTTATTCCGATCATCTGCGTGGGAGAGACTCTTCAGGAACGTGAAAAGAATATTACAAACCAGGTTATTACAACTCAGGTTAAAGGATGTTTGAAAGATATTTCGGCAGCTGATATTGAAAAATCGATTATAGCATACGAACCTGTATGGGCGATCGGCACAGGCAAAGTTGCCACACCTCAGCAGGCGCAGGATGTGCATAAACTTATACGCGGACTTCTGACACAATTATACGGTTCGGCGACTGCGGAAAAGGTTGTTACACAATACGGCGGAAGTGTAAAACCTGATAATGCAAAAGAACTGCTTCACCAGCCGGATATAGACGGCGCGCTTGTTGGCGGTGCGTGCTTAAAAGCCGATTCGTTCGCTGCGATCGTTCAGGCAGCAGAATAATTATTTTTGTTATGATAAACTTCCGAAGTTTTCTTATGTTTAAACACAGAGAGACTTCGGAAGTTTTCTGTTTTGTAACCGCGTAACTGCTCGCCGGCTCATCTGCTTATTAGCTTCAATACTTTCCTTGCATTTATTTTAAAGATAGAGTACTATTTATCCAAGCGCCGATTCAATTAACAGTTAATCGAAATAAAACAATCATGAAATATAAAAGCCAGGCAATAATCCTTCCAGCGGAGGTTATAGAAAAGAAGATATTTATTATTCGCGGTCGAAAGGTGTTGTTGAGTTATCATCTTGCCGAACTATACGGCATTGAAACAAGAGTAATGATACAGGCGGTCAAACGTAATACCGAACGGTTTCCCGACGATTTTATGTTTGAATTGACACGGGATGAAATTAAGAGGATATCACAAATTGTGACATCCTTAAAATTTTCGAAAGCAGTCTATGCCTTTACTGAAGAGGGAGTGGCTATGCTTTCAAGCGTTCTAAACAGTCCTTCTGCAATTCAGATGAATATAGCGATTATGCGTGCCTTTGTCAGGCTTCGAGAAGTGTTATCGAGTCATAATGAACTTGCAGCTAAACTTAAGGAATTGGAGGATCATGTTGAAAAACATGATGAGCATATCCATACTCTTTTTGATGCCATCAGGCAATTGATGGAACCGCCGAAAAAGCCGAAAAGGCAGATCGGTTTCCGGGTGGAAGAAACCAGGTCTCAGTATAAAACAAAGCGATAAACCCGTCTTTGTATCGACTAAACTTCCGAAGTCTTCTTTTGCTTAAACAAGAGAGACTTCGGAAGTTTTATGTTTTGTAACTGCTCACCGAAGCATCTGGAACCGACGCCGGCTACAGAAAAGAACCTCCGGCTGAGGGCAGGTCAAATTATTGTGGTGTGGAAATCTTTGTAGGGATTTGATTAATCAAATCCCTACAGACGAAAACTATTGCATGTTGCAGCCGCGATCGACCTGTCCTATTCTTTTCAACGGGATGATTGCGGCGGACTGAGAACCGACGTCAACGACGTCGGCTACAACTTAAACCACTTCCGAATTTCTTTTCCATCTGAATTATTTTGGCTTTTATGCAGAAAATCGTTTGTATGCTCGTTATATCTATAATCCTTTTTCCACACGTCAATATTCTTCGGCAGAGAGCGCAGAGCTTTTAAAATAAATTCTATTTCACCGTTTGTGGTAGTTGGGTGCACGGATAACCGCACCCAGCCGGGTTTTGTTGATAAATCGCCATGATCAATTCGCCGGGCAATCTCACCTGAATGCCGTGAATCAACGTGCAGAAGGTAATGTCCATACGTGCCGGCACAGTCGCATCCGCCTCTTACCTGAATTCCAAATCGGTCATTTAATATTTTAACGGCGAGGTTGTAATGAATATTGTCGAAGAAGAAAGAAATTATGCCTATTCGCTGTGTAACATTATCTGCAAGTATATGAAGATTGGGAATGTTCCGCAGCTCTTTCATAAGAACGGACACAAGTTCTTTCTCGCGTTTCATTATTTTTTGAACACCCATCTGTTCTTTTAACTCCATTGCAAGTGCTGCACGGATAGCCTGCAGAAACCCGGGAGTGCCGCCGTCTTCGCGTTCTTCAATATCGGGTTTGTACCTGTATTTTCCCCAGGGATTCGTCCACAGTACTGTTCCGCCTCCAGGTTGATCGGGAGATTTCAAGTGATATAATTGCGAATCGAAGACCATAATTCCCGATGAACCGGGCCCTCCTAAAAACTTATGAGGAGAGAAGAAGACGGCATCCAGCCGTTCCATCGGATCTGCCGGATGCATGTCGATATCCACATACGGCGCAGATGCGGCAAAGTCAACAAAACAAATTCCGTTATGTTCATGTATTACCCTCGCCAGCTGATGATATGGTGTTTCGATGCCTGTTACATTTGAACATGCAGTAAAGGAGCCGATTTTTAAAGGACGGTCTTTGTATAACTTAAGAGAAGTCTTTAACGCATCTATATCAACAAGTCCTTCTTTTGTCGGCGGAATAACGCAGACATCGGCAATTGTTTCGTACCAGGATGTGTGGTTGGAATGATGCTCCATGTGAGTAATAAAAACCACAGGCCTGCGGTTTGAGGGAATGGAGATAAACTGATCTAATTGATCCGGATATTTCAATCCCAGCATGCGCTGGAATTTTACCATAGTTGCAGTCATTCCGAATCCGGCATACAATAACGCATCTTTGGGTCCGGCATTGACATGCCGTTTAATTATCTCATGTGCCTGCCGGTATGCCTGTGTCATCCGCATGCTGGTGATATTTGTTTCTGTGTGCGTATTGCCTACGAATGGGCCGAATTCTTTCAAGAGTTTTTGTTCAATCGGTCCGTACAGTCTTCCGCTGGCTGTCCAATCGGCGTACAATATTTTCTTCCGGCCGTAAGGGGACTGAAATGTCTGCCGGATGCCGACTATATTGTTTTTATATTTGGCGAAATATTTTTCCAGGTTCATATATTTATATTAAATCACTGCTGTCTAAGATAATGTGAGTTATATTTCATAAACTTTGAAAGTGGTTCAAATTGGACAAATATTCAATAATGGGTTAGAGTAAGTCCCCATATAACATATTATACTAATAAATGCTGTCCAATATATGTTGCACTAAGCGTCATTTCTTTTGTCTTGACACAAAAGAAATGACAAAAGAAAAAGTCAAGACTGACGAAAAATATGGTTAAAACTGCGGCTCACTTCGCTGCACAGAATTAACTCGTGGCGCCTAAAGCGCCACTCGGACAGAATTCTGTGCGGACGCTTCGTTCGCCTTGTTTTATATCCATATTTTTCGTAGGTCATTTAATTAAAACACATATTTTGGACAAGTGCGATATTAAATGGTTGCCAGTGCCTGATCCATATCCCAGATAATATCTTCAGCCGCTTCCACGCCTACGGAAAGGCGGAGCAGGTTATCGGTAATCCCGAATTCTTTTCTCTTCTCCGGTTCGACGCCTGAATGCGTCATGGCCGCGGGATGTTCGGCCAGCGATTCCGTGCCGCCGAGACTGACTGCAACGTGTATCATTTTCAGTGAATCGAGCACTTTAAAAGCAGTTTCTTCATTGCCGTCTACCTCGAAGCTGATCATCGCGCCCGGAGCGAGGCATTGCTTTTTATAAATCGCGTATTGCGGATCATATTCCTTCAATAATCCAAGATAGTGAACCTTTTTGATTTTAGGATGTTTATTAAGAAAATCTGCAACAAGTTTAGCGTTCGTATTTGCTTTTTCCATCCGCATTTTTAGAGTCTCCAGGCTCCGCATTAACAGCCAGGTCGTCCATGGATCCGACATTGATCCGAAAATATTTCTCATTCCGCGCACGCGTGTAATTAATTCTTTGGATCCGAGACATGCTCCTGCCACTACATCGCTGTGGCCGCCGATGTATTTAGTTGCCGAATAAAGTACCAGGTCTATTCCGTGTTTCAAAGGATGCTGGAAAACGGGGCCGAGAAAAGTATTATCGACGGCAGTGATTACTTTTCTCTGCGGTGTGGAAAGTGTTTCGGCGAGATCCACTATCATTTGAAGGTCGATAAGGTCGTTGGTCGGATTTGCAGGGGTTTCGAGAAAAATCATAGCAATTTTGTTCCGGGCGTCTGCCTGATCCACCATTTGCAGAATCTGTTCTTTTGTATGTTTGGCGCCGAAGTCGATCGCTCTCACATTAAATTTTTTTATTATATGTTCAAGGAGACTGTCGGTTCCTCCATAAACAGGTTCGCTGGTAATAATAAAATCACCCGGTTGAACGAATTCCATTACCGTGGTGGTGATTGCCGCCATACCGCTAGCGAACACTGCGCATGCCTCTGCCTCGTCCCAGACGGTCAATCTGTTTTCAAGAATTTCGAGATCCGGATTATTTATCCTGCTGTAAATGAGTCCCGCACCATGCTCTCCCGGTTTGCGTACTCCCTGTGCCATCTCGAAATATTCCTTGCCGTCTCTGGCATTTTTAAAGACAAATGTTGAAGTCTGGAATATCGGGCATTTTACGGCGCCTTCCGACCATTCAGGTTTATAGCCGTATCCCATCATCAGAGTCTCCGGTTTCAGCAGTCTCTTTTTTCTGCCGGAAATCAGTTCTTTATCCATAGGACACCTCATTTGAATTGGCTGAGATTAATTATTACGGCGAAAGTTACGAGAATATTTTTGAAAATCAATTATAAGTAAAACAGCTTGATTCTGCATTGATGCATTCGTACGTTACGAAAGCGGGAAAATGAAGTATTATTGCCGGATTCATGCTTTTAACGACAATTCGAAACCGGGTACAAAAGAGAGGCGTTTAATAATCAACAATTCATTCGAAAGGGATACCGATATGAATCCTCCGTTTGGGCCGCTCACGTTAGGGGATATTTTTGAAAAGACTTTTTTACTGATAGGAAAAACCTTTCTCCGCAATATTCTTGTTTCTTTTATTATTCTTTTACTGCCGAGTATTATTATAGCTTTTGCTACCGGTGATTTTTATTCTTCTATCATTGAGATGCGGGATTCGGATTTCAGCGGACGGTATGATTCCGGATTGGATAAGGTAATCGAGGTTTTCAGTATGTTGTCGTTCTTTTGGATGGCAACATTGATCTATGCTCTTGCAGTTTTAATGGCGGAAATTGCCGTAAGTATTATAGTAAGCGAAGAACTCGGTTCCAATCATATCACTTTCATGGATGCGCTGAAAGAAACTTTCAGCATAAAATGCCTGTATGGTCTCGGTCAGGCAGTAGTTAAATACGCAGCATTGATCGGCGGTATCATCGTCGCGATCAGTATCTTTGTGATTCTCGGAGCTGTTTCAAAAGTGCTAACGGGAATTATTGGATTTATTGCGATAATTATTGCCATGCCGTTTGCTGTTTACATAATGATCAAATGGTATTTTTCATTAACAGCAGTTGCGGTTGATGATCTAACGGTTATTGAATCACTTCGCAGGAGCTGGCATTTAGTTAAAGGTTATTGGTGGAGAACGTTTGGAATCATACTGCTGCTTTCTATTCTTGCGCAGTTTGTTATTTCAATAGTCTCGCTTCCGATAACATTTGGAAGCATGTGGGATTTTTACAGGGAATACTTCACTCTATTCGGTAAAACAGGCGGCGAGGTAGATCCTGCGGTACTCCTGGATCTGCAAAAATCATACGGCCCTGAAATAGCAATTGGAAGCGGTATAAGCGCTCTGCTTTCACTGCTGATTACTCCGGTTTTCACCGTCGTTATGTATTATGATCTTCGTGCGCGCGAAAATCCTGTCGGCACATCTGCACTAAAGCTTGGAATTGAACAGAATGAATCTTCAGGGCCGATAGATTTATCGAAAATTTAATGAATAATGATTTTGAAAGGCCGTATGTTTTAGAACCTGTGCAGGAATTTGACGGTTCCTGGGAACGAGCTCACCGGAGCAGTACTGCAGCTGCATGTGTCGGATTACTTATAGTCGGAGTTCTTTATATATACGCGCAGGGATTTCTTACTGCCGCCTTCGGCTTCATAAACGGATTGGGCGGAGTGAGGGCTGCAGAAGGGGTAAGTTTCCTCGAAAGACTTGCTCGATATGTTGAAACGCTGAAGAATCCAATACGCCTGTCTGTTTTTATTTCACAATTTGTTTTTATGCTGCTGCCGACATTATGGATTGTTAAACGCTGGCATACAAAAAAAGTATTTAATTATGTCCGTGTTTCGGGTGTCTCATTTCTCGAAATAATAATTGCTGTAATAACTATTGTTTGTTTTATCCCGGTCAGCGGTGAGATAAGCAGTTTTTTAGCGAGGCAGCTTAACATTCCGGATTTTCTGTCAAGAATTAACGCGCAGGTGTTCACTTCCTATAGTATTGAAGAACTATTATGGCTGGTCGTTGTTGTATGTATTACTCCGGCCTTATGTGAAGAAGCATTTTTCAGGGGATATTTCCAGCGCACGCTGGAACGGACGGCAGGTATAAAAAGCATATTTATTGCCGGAATAGTGTTCGGCTTGTTTCACATGCAGCCGCTGAACCTGATATCACTGTCGCTGCTCGGTTGTATTTTCGGATATTTCTTTTACCGGAGTAAGAGTCTTGTACCGGTGATTGCGGCTCATTTTATCAATAATTTTATTGCCGTGTTATCTTTGTATAAAACAAAAGAAGATGAGCTCGTTCTCGATGTTTTTGAATATGAAATAACTTTTTTCGGCCTTGCTGCAGCTTTGATTTTCACTAGCGGATTGTTATTTCTGTATTATCAAATAACCGAAAAGAATTTTCAGTATACTTAAAATTTCCTATTCTTAAAAAAAAGGCGGCCCGTAAAGGTGCCGCCTTATTAAAAGTATTCTGATTAATACTGTTATTTATTTGCTTTATAGAATTCTTCCATGTGTTTGGCAAGGAGTTCTACCGATTCCATCGGGCATGCATTGTAAATTGATGCGCGCATTCCGCCGACAGACCGGTGTCCTTTCAATCCGAGCATCTTTTTAGCTTTTGCTTCGGCAATAAACTTTTCTTCCAGCTCGGGTGTCGGGAGATTCCAGGTAACGTTCATTAACGATCTGTCTTCTTTATTAACTACAGAACCTTTGTAGAATTCAGGATATGCATCGAAGATATCATAAATGATCTTTGCCTTCTTTTGATTACGCGCCTGGACTGCTTCGAGTCCGCCCTCTTTAATAATCCATTTTAATGTTTTGCCGACTACAAATACCGACACGCAAGGAGGAGTATTGTACATCGAGCCGGCGTCCACATGAGTTTTGTATTGCAGTATAGTCGATATACTTTGTTTTGCTTTTGCTTCCATCCATGCTTTTTTTATTATTACTATAGCCACGCCTGCGGGCCCGAGATTTTTCTGAGCTCCGGCATAGATGAGGTTATATTTTTTAAAATCTCGCTTCATGCTGAGCATGTCGGAAGACATGTCGGCTATTAGCGGAACATTACCGACATCCGGATCCGATTTCCACTGCGTTCCGAATATCGTATTGTTTGTTGTAATATGAACATAATCCGCATCCCCGGAATACTTAATATTTTTAGGGAGTTGATTGAAGTTCGTAGCTTTTGAAGATGCAACTTCTGCAACTTCTCCGATCAGTTTCGCTTCTTTTATTGCCTTGGACGCCCATGCGCCTGTATTAACATAATCGGCCTTCTTATGCAGAAAATTCAGCGGAACCATTGCAAATTGCAGGCTTGCGCCTCCGCCGAGGAATATGACGGAATACTCATCTGCCGATAATCCCATAATGGCCAGAGTATCTGCCTGTGCTTCTGCAACTACTTTATCAAATGCTTTATCACGGTGGCTGATTTCCATTATTGAGACACCGTTTCCTGCGAAATCCATTATAGCATCCCGCGTTTCCTCAAGAACGGAAAGCGGTAAAACTGCCGGTCCAGCAAAGAAATTATGTGCGCGTGCCATCTTAGTAATCCTTTCAAAAAAAATATTTCCGGTAGGTAGAACAATTAATAAAACATAATGATTTATTTTTTCATAGTCTATATTCTTTTTCGGAAATAGTTCAGACTGTAACGGAAACCCGCTTGATAGGAGCAACGAGATCCATAAAAAATAATGCAAACTGCATTATTGAACCGGTATGGCGCGGCCGTTCAATTATAATAATGCAACGATGGAAAATTAAAAAAAGAATACATATTTGCTGGTTAGTATTTTTTTTGGTATACTATATTATACACGGAATTTCTTACTTTCCTCACGGTTTGCCTGACAAAATAAGGCAGCCGGTGCTTTGACATGATAATCAACAATTATTTTTAAGTAATATTAGGAGCATCTTATGAAGATACTCGTTAGTGACGGAATTACATCTGAAGGCGCAAAGATCCTTTCTAATGCCGGACACCAGGTAGATAAAATAAAACTCACGCCGGAAGAACTGCTGCAAAAAATCGATCAGTACGACGGCATAATTATCCGTTCTGCGACGAAAGTGACAAAAGAAGTGATAGAAGCCGGAAAAAATCTGAAAGTGATTGCCCGCGGCGGTGTAGGACTTGATAATGTGGATCAGGTTGCTGCTAAAGAAAAGGGAATTAAAGTAATGAATACTCCCGGTGCATCTTCCGTCTCGGTGGCAGAACTGGCTTTTGCACATATGCTGGCTGTATCGCGTTTCCTGAATGTCAGCTCGATGGAAATGCGGCAGGGTAAATGGCCTAAAAAAGAATACAGCGAAGGTATTGAACTTTTTAAAAAGAACCTCGGTGTTCTCGGCTTCGGAAATATCGGTAAAGAGGTGGGCAGGCGAGGACTGGCTTTCGGGATGCAGGTAATGGCATACGATCCGATTGTTACTCCGGCAGATTATAAAGTCGAAATGACTACAAAGGAAGCAATACTTGCCGGCGCCGATTTTATAACACTTCACCTCCCGCTGAATAAAAAAGAAGGACCGGTTATCGGGAAAAAAGAATTTGACATGATGAAAAAAGGCGTGGTCCTGATTAATTGCGCGAGAGGCGGAGTTGTAGACGAAACAGCTTTACTCGAAGCATTAAATTCAGGCAAGGTTGCGGGAGCCGGATTGGATGTATTTGTCAATGAACCGCCGACCGACGCTCAGAAAGCTTTGATTAACCATCCGCGCGTAAGTGTATCACCGCACGTTGGCGGACAGACAGTTGAAGCCCAGGAACGTATCGGTATCGAGATAGCTGAAAAAGTAGTGAAAGCACTGAGTGCATAAAAAAATAAATGAAAAATATTTAGAGGTCTATGGCGACAATCCGACCGTTTAAAGCATTCCGGCCGAAACCGGAATTTGCCGGTGAAGTTGCCGCCCGGCCTTATGATGTTCTTAACTCGGATGAAGCACGCGAAGAGGTGAAGGGGCATCCTTTTTCTTTTTTGCATGTCGGGAAACCT
>JAFGLB010000022.1 GCA_016928255.1 Bacteroidota bacterium | reverse complement strand
TTTTTTAAGAATATTTGTCCAGCGATTCATCGAATGCATGATAACAAACGATTTTAACAGGCTGCATCATTTGTATGCGACGGTCTATACACAAATCGCAAAGCATGAATGGACACCTGCGGACTTCTGCAGAACGGAAATTGTCAAAATGGATACTGAAACTTACAGGAACGAAGTTGCCGCCGGCAGTATCACACCCTCCCCGGCACTGGAAGCTGCAGTCCGTTCAAGCCTCTTTGTAAAAGCAAACACCCGGATTGCTTATTACATCTCAGGAACAGAAAAAGACGCTAGCATCACTAACTATTCAAAATTGGCTGAAGAGTGGAATCCTTTAAAAACAGACGAAAATACCGCCTATTACCTTGCCAGGCTTCACGAAGCCGTAAATAAATTTAAGGAGTTTTTTGAACAATCGGCTCTGGAACGTATCCTTTCTTTAGACGGAATTTTTGGTTTTTCTAACGAAGGAATACGCATTCTTGAGCGAAAAATCATACCTGAAAAAACCGATATCAAATCCGATACCGAGGAGTACAGCATCTGGCTGGCCGAGGGGGATTAGACGAAAAAATCAAAAACCCTGCTATAAACACTTGCATTTTTAAATACCAAATTGTAATATTCTAACGTAATTCAATGCACCGGTTTTGTTTCATCGTAATTTGTTTCACCATCACATGACCCTTGGTGGATTCAATTAAATGGTTCAAATGAGCCGATTCACTTGAGAATTGTGTTTAGGCTGAGCAATTAGAACAAAGTTGCGGTGTGATGTTCAATGTATCAAGGGGTAACCCGTATGGAACAGGGTACTGTAAAGTGGTTCAACAATTCAAAAGGATTCGGTTTCATCAAGCGAGAGACTGGTGAAGACGTATTCGTGCATTACAAGTCTATCAGCGGAGACGGCTACAGATCGCTTAAAGAAGGCGATAAAGTAGAATTCGAAGTTGAGACAGGACAAAAAGGCCTCCAGGCTGTAAAGGTAGCAAAGGTCGCCTAAAAGATCTTTTGCACAAAAAACCCGCCGGGCAAAACACCCGGCGGGTTTTTTTTATGCAATTACAGGATAACATCTATTTTCCCCGCTTGATTCCCCATCTGCGGAGATAGTCAATAATATCTTCGGTATTTGTGCCGGGTGTAAAGAGTTCGTCTACTCCGATATTCTTTAATTCCTTTATATCATTATGGGGAATGATTCCTCCTCCAAACAACAGAATATCTTCCATTCCTTTAGACTTCAAAGATTTGATGATTTTTGGAAAGATGGTCATGTGAGCACCGCTGAGCAAACTGATGCCTATAGCATCGACATCTTCCTGCAATGCGGATTCCACAATGGACTCCGGGGTTTTTCTAAGTCCTGAATAAATAACCTCATATCCCGCATCCCGCAGTGCTGCTGCTACAACTTTCGCCCCGCGGTCATGCCCGTCAAGTCCTGCCTTGGCAATCAGTATTCTAATCTTCTTTTCCATATTCACTTTTTATGCTTATCATTTGATTCCAGATGGGCAATAAAGTGCTGCAATGCCGAATAAAAACGAGCGAGAGGGAATCCCACAACATTATAAAAACACCCGTTGATTTTTTCCACGAATACGGCGCCGTAATCGTCCTGTATCCCGTACGAGCCTGCTTTATCCATTGGAGATCCCGATTCAACATAAGAGCGTATTTCACTTTCATCCAGCTTGCGGAAGCGTACTTTCGTTTCTTCAACACCTTCCACATGCCTCCTAGTCTCCACATCTACCAGACCGAACCCCGTAAATACCGAATGTTCACGGCCGCTTAATATTTTCAGCATCCGCTTTGCATCTTCTTTTGATACCGGTTTGCCGAGTACATGATGATCAATTACGACTAATGTATCTGCTCCTATCACTATTCCTTTCCGCAGCCGGCCGGCAACATCAAAAGCCTTATCAACGGCGATGCGTTTTGCGTTTTCAGCCGGCGATTGGCTGGATGTCAAAATTTCGGAGGTCTGACTTGGAATAACACGGAATTTTAATCCGATCTGTCTTAATAAAATTCTCCTCCGGGGCGACCGGGATGCAAGTATCAAAGGCCTCATAAAAACGTCCTGAAACAAAAAAAGCGATGCTTTACGCTCGCTTATTCAAAAGATTCTCTATACACGGTTATTATTTTATCTAAACATTGCTTTAATACTGCCCCAGGTATTTTTATAAGAACCACTCGTATTTGAATAATGTGCTACAATAGTGTTGCTTTCTAAGGACAGATTAGGACTTATTACGGCTTTTACTGTGTAATAAAAAATTTGATCTTCTTTTTTATGAAAACCAACATTTTTATCGTCATAGTACCGCTCATTTTGTTCTGCTCGGCCGATGTATACAGCATCAGAATTTCCAGTTTTTCTCCATACTTCGAAATATTTTATCCCCGGGTCCGAATTAACCTGCCATCCGATCCTGATAAAGCTGCTGTAGACTTCAATACTTATTGTTACAGGATTACTTTGTGCAGACGATAAACTGGAAAAAACAAACACAAAAATAACTGCCGCAAAAAGGTATTTGTACAATTGTTTCATTTGCATTTAATATACTTTTTGGTTTTGAATTCCGCAAGCAGCAAATGAATCATTTTTTTAATCTTGAGAAATATCACAAAAAACTCTTGACAGAGATGGGGAAAAAGCCCTTTTTAAACGGAAATTCCACCGATTTTATTCACCTTTTTTCGCTTAAAAATGACATCCGATAATTCTGAAATAAGCAATCCTAAAAGAATTACTATTCCCCCAATAATTCCGGCCGTTCCCATCCTTTCTCCAATAATAAAAAAGGCAAATAGCGCCGCGAAAGGCGGTTCCAACGAATAAATTATGGCACTTCTCGTCGGTGTTGTATATTTTTGATATTTAGCCATTAGATATAATGCTACAATTGTAGGCATTACAACCAGGTACATTATATTTATCGCCAGCCCGGTACTAAAATTTATATAAGCTGTTTCCCAGAACAGCAGTGCAATAAACGAGAACAATGCACTAAAAACAAACTGCATAAAAGCCAGGTGAGCAGGATCATTGCTTGTACCATAAATTGTCAAATATACAGTGTATAAACTAAAAGATACTGCACATAAAAGAGTGAGTCCGTCTCCAAAATTAAACTCCGAACCTTTCGGAGAAGTCAGAAAGAACAAGCCGACAGCAACCAGCACAACGCCTATAATATTTCCTGTCTTCGGAGCTTTTTTTTCAATTATTAACTGGAACAAAGGCGTAAACACCACCATAAGTCCCGTAATAAATGCGGATTTAGACGCGGTGGTAAATTTCAATCCAATTGTCTGGAGCACAAAACCGATAAAGAGTAAGAATCCTAAGATAGTACCTTTAATTATCGAATCTTTTGAGATGGCGATAATCCGTTTATAGAATAAAACGGCAAACAATACAGAAGCAAGGCTGAACCGAATGCACACGTATGCAAATGGCGAAGCATTTTCCAGAACAAATTTTGTTAGGACAAAAGTACTGCCCCAGACTATCGTCAGGGACATAAGGATTAATTCCGCCCGGGTACGTGCAGTCATTGTATTATCGTACGGCAACCAGTGCCGTTTTCAATAAGTAGTATTGCATTTTAATTAATATGACCATTAAAAGGAAACGAGTACTAGTACCTTTTTTGAGAAACCTTGTTTAAAAATCCAAGATTATTTTTAGAAGTGGCACTAGTCTTTGGCGGGATATGAAGCGAACAACCTGCCCCATTCTGTTTGTTTGAGCCATTTTTTAAAAACAAACCTGTCTTTAAACAGCCATCTGTAATAATCATGATAAATTTCCGATGCAAGTATAAAAAGAGCAACAAGCGGCGTGCGGAAGAAAAAACTCTGAATTTTCTTCAACGGGCCGAACCAAAATATTTTTGCCGCAAACTTTACAGCATTTGAACCGACTGAAAAATTCCAGTTTACTTGAGAGATATCTTCACCGATAACTTCAATTTCACGCGGGTCACCGCATCCAAGTCCGGCCTGGTGAGCCAGATTTATATATTTTATTGAAAGCGGATCAAATCCCATCAACCTGGCTGCAACTGCATCAATCGCTACCTGGTCTGCGCTTGCCAGAATGACATTTTTCACTTCCGGATACATGGTACGCGGACCCGGGCCGTTCCCGGCCGTCGTACCGTCCATTATGGCAAATATACCGGGATGAATTTCTTTCTGTATTACCAGAAGATCTACCAGCGTTTCATGTATCCACGAATGCGTATAATGCCGCAGAGTATTAAGCAGGCCGCCGAAAGCATTTTTCATCGCACCTGTTGTTGTCGTATGAATATGGCACTTTACAGTCGGCAGATGAACAATATTTTTTCCGACAAAGTAGTCCGGTATACGAATTCCGTCTTCAAATATCTGATCGAGAACAAGCAATGGACTTTTCGGTTTATACTCGATCCATTTCATGTCTTTTTCGTGAAAATTAAATAGAACCGGAATTTGATATTTCTTAAATATCGGAGTGTACTTGTTTAAGTCTTCTCCTTTGAATGCATCTGTTACCACGGTTTTATTCTGGACGCAGACAACATCATCATAACCGCTGCTTCTTAAACCGAGTATTGCCGCTTCCAACTGCCAGGGAGTCGTATTCGCTCCCGGAAAAGGATAATGCCAGGAGATATTATCTTTAAGAATTGTTGTTGTCCCGGATTTCAGAGCGTTTTTAATTCCAGCCTTTTCCATCGCGCGCTGGATATCTTCAAGTACTTTGCCCGGATTTGTTTTAATCACAGCTACGCGGGAATGTCCCTTTTCAGCTTTTTGAATTATTACCGGCGATTTTGGTGAAGGGAGTTTCATGTTCAATTAGGGATATAAATAATTATGACACAAATAAGGAACCATACCAGAATATTCACAACCATAGGCGGATCATTCAGCAATAAATGCATCGGATTACCTTCGGTATTATTGTTCCTCATTAAGTAAATGTAGCGGAATATACCGAACAAAACGAAGACCGTTGTAAAAATAAGATTTTCCGTGCCGAAAATAATTACCGTACGTTCAGCAACAGTATAAAGTGCATATGAAATTGCTGCTCCCGAAGCAGCCACAGTCATTATTTGATCTATAAATGCAATGTCGTACTGTTTTAGGACCGGCCTCGTATTAAAAATCTCGCTAGTTGAACTGAGAATTAGCTCCCCTCGCCGTTTGGAAACAGCGAGGAATACAGAAATAAACAGAGTGCATAGTATCAACCACGATGATATTTCAACTTCGATGGCAAATACGCCTGCCAGCACACGAAGCATGAATCCTGCCGCAATTATGAATATATCTACTATCACAATTTTCTTCAGACCTATTGAATAAGCTATGTTGAGAAGTGCATATATTATTATTGTATACCAGTAATAATGATTAAGATACGGCACGAGGAGTATAATAAGCACCAACAGTATAATTAAAGTAACAGATAATGCCGGAACGCCTATTTCGCCTGAAGTATAAGGACGATTTCGTTTAATGGGGTGAAGCCTGTCCGCTTCACTGTCAAGAATGTCATTAATTATATAGATAATACTTGAGACAAAGCAGAATCCTAAAAAAGCAAGTATTTCACGCCATATGAAATGCAAATCGAAAAGATGCTTTGAGAAAATTAGAGGTGCAAAAATGAAAACATTTTTAAGCCATTGACCAGGGCGGATAAGTTTAAAAACGCTGATAATTTTTTTCATTATACTTTTCCTCATCGCCGGGTATTAATCCGGTCCGATATCGGGACAGAATCAAGTTCTGCCGAACCGCTTATCAAGTTCCTCGAGCGGTATCTTTACTATAACAGGTCTGCCGTGAGGGCAAACAAACGGCATTTTAGTAAGAAAGAGATGTTCGATTAAAACCACCATCTCATCAATATTCAGCTTATCGCCTGCTTTTATTGCAGCTTTGCAGGCAAAGGATTTGGCCAGGTTATCACGCACGTCGGATATGCCTGCATGTTCGTTATTTCTGAATTCATCCAGAACGTCCTGAAGGATTTTTCTTTCGCTTCCAATACGGACGTCCGCCGGAATACCTTCTATTACTACGGTATTCTTGCCGAATAGTTTTATATCGAATCCAAGCCGTTCAAGGTGACCCTGCAGTTCTTTCACCAGTGAGTAATCGCTTGCACTCACCTCAACCGTCTCAGGAAATAATAACTGCTGAATTGAAGGCAGGCTGTTCTCAAAACTTGAAAGGACGCGTTCATAAATAATTCTTTCATGAGCAACATGCTGATCAATTATCATTAACCCGTTGCGAATCTGCGAAATAATATATTTATCATGCACCTGCCAAATAGGCCTGCTTCCCTGCGATGCAGACTGATCGCCCGGCATACGCTGATCCAGAATCCTATTGCCCGAAGGCGGGGTTGTTTTGAACGGAAATGATGTTTCCGGATTGGACTGCGATTGTTCAATTTCATCCAGACCGATTATATTCGGTGTGACGGTCGGCTTCGATAAACCATGATTCGAAGATGATCCGATTGGAAAGACGGGTGCACCCGATTGGGACTCCATCGCCTTTTTCCATCCCTGACTGTCATATTGCAGTTTGGCGTCAATCGACGATAATACATCTCCTTCCTTAAAAGAAACAGAAGGCATTAAATCGTTATCAACAAGAGCCTTCCGGACAACCGAAAGAATCATGCGGTAAATATTGGAATCATTTTCGAATTTTATTTCCATCTTCGACGGATGGACATTTACATCAACTTTTTTCGGATTTATAGTCAGGTTTAAGACAAAGAAAGGAAAAGAGCCTTTTTCCAGCAGATGCTCGTATGCATGAAACACTGCATGATTTATCATCCTGCTGAATATGAATCGGCGGTTCATAAACACCATTTGTTCGGCACGGCTTTTACGGGCAAAGTTCGGCCTGGCAAGAAAACCGCTGAGACTCATAAGATCGTTGGTTTCTTCAAATTTTATCAGAGATTGTGAAACAACTTTCCCAAAAACTGCCGCCACTCTCCCTTCGACAGAACTTGATTTCAAATCGAGCAGTATTTCATCATCGCTTACATAAAACCATTCAACTTCCGGATACGAAACAGCCGCCCGTGTAACGACATCCGTGATATTCTTCAACTCGGTCTGCCTGTGTTTCAGAAAATTTCGGCGGGCGGGAGTATTGTAGAAAAGATTGCGGACTGTTATACTCGTACCGCGCTCTAGTGCCGATTTCGTCTTTTCTTTTTCTTCATCCCCTTCAATTCTAAGAAATGTTGCAAGATCGTCGCTTTCAGACCGTGTTTTAAGCTCAACACGCGCAACCGCCGCGATCGAAGCCAGCGCTTCGCCTCTGAAACCGAGTGTACGGATCTCTTCCAGATCGCTGGTCTTATTGATTTTACTGGTTGCATGCCTGCGAAACGACATAGACGCATCCTGCTCGCTCATCCCAAAACCGTTATCCACAACCTGGATTAGTGCCTTTCCTGCGTCTTTAACAATTATACTTATACGCGTTGCCCCCGCATCCAGAGAATTCTCAATTAACTCTTTTACAACCGAAGCCGGACGCTGAACAACCTCGCCGGCAGCAATTTTATTTGATAGTTCAGGAGATAATATGTGAATTCTAGAAGACATCGTGTCTAATTACCACCAATTTCGGCCCCTTCAAAAAGAGCATCAACGAACGCACGCCGATCGAATAATTGAAGATCATCAATGCTTTCTCCGACACCGATAAATTTTACAGGTAATTTAACTTCATTGCTGACTGCAAGAATTATTCCCCCTTTCGCCGTGCCGTCAAGTTTCGTTAATACTATCCCGGTTACATCAACCGCCGCGGTGAAATACTTTACCTGCTGGAGGCCGTTCTGCCCTGTTGATGCATCAAGCACCAGCAAAACTTCATGCGGAGCACCGGGAAGCCTTTTATCCATTACCCGTTTAATTTTTTTAAGCTCTTCCATCAAATTAGTTTTTGTATGAAGACGCCCGGCCGTATCGATAATAACAACATCTGATTGTCTGGAAATTGCCGAACTGAGAGCGTCAAATGCGACGGCAGCAGGATCCGAACCATGTGACTGCTGAACAATATCCACACCGGCCCGTTTTGCCCAGATTTCAAGCTGTTCATTTGCCGCAGCCCTGAATGTATCGGCCGCTCCTATAACAACCTTATGACCCGCCTGCTTGTATTGGTATGCCATCTTGCCTATTGTTGTAGTCTTGCCGACTCCGTTCACACCCACTACCATTATTACATATGGTTTACAGTCCGGCGGCAGAAATGCCAGAGACGGTTCTTCAGATTCGCTGACATGAAGAATTGCTTCCACTTCTTTTTTAAACAGAGTTATAAGCTGATCCGTAGATTCGTATTTATTTTCTTTGACGCGGCGCTTGAGGTTTGTTAAAATAATATCCGTAGTTTCCACGCCGACATCACCGGCAATCAGAATCTCTTCAAGCTGGTCCAATAAATCATCATCAATTAGACTTTTTGTCGCCGCAAGACGGCGGACCTTGCTGACAATTGAATCCCGTGTCTTTGCCAGTCCTGATTTAAGTTTTGTAAGTGTCTCAAAAAATGCCATAAAATCATTTCTGTACTGCAATGTTTCTACCAATACTGAGTCTCTTTGCATACTTCCACAACGACCAGAGCATCAGCACCACGTTTACCCATAATGAATAATAAAGAATCTTACTTAATGCTTCTACCTGGATTGTCGCCAAAAAGAATGATACTGCAATACAGGTAACTGATATTTTCCCCGGCCAGTTGGATTGAGGTACGATTCCTTTGATCCGGTGTATATACAACCCGCCCAAAAAAATCAAAATGTCTCTCAACATTACAAGTATTATGAACCATAAAGGTATATCGCCTGTCAATGCAAGAAATATTGCATAAGCACCGATACCTATTTTATCAGCTACCGGATCTATTATCTTGCCGAAGTCCGTAACCTGGTGCAGTTTCCTTGCAAGAAATCCGTCCAGAAAATCTGTCGCAACGGCAAACAGTATTATCCCCGTCGTCCACAATCTGTGGCCGGGAAAATCCGTCAGAAGACAATAACCCATGGGAATTACCAAAACAATCCTGCTGGCGCTGATAAAATTAGAAATGGTAAAATGACGATGCATCATTACTGGTCGTTTTCGTTTTTTGAAGCGTCGGGATCAATTGGAATAGGATAATTTCCATCGAAGCATGCAGTACAATAATTCCGTCCTTCATCTACAGGCGCCGATGCAATAAGCTTATCCATCGGGAGATATGCAAGACTGTCAACACCCAGCTCTTTTGCGATAGCTTCAATATCGCCTTCAAACCGGTTTGCGATTAATTCCTCACGGCTTGGAAAATCCATTCCATAGTAACACGGAAATTTTATCGGAGGACATGAGACACGGAAGTGTACTTCTTTAGGCCCTGCTTCCTTAATTAGTTTTACAAGCTGCTTTGATGTTGTACCGCGGACAATAGAATCATCAACAATTATTACTTTTCTTCCGTTTAGAACGCCTTTGACAGTATTGAATTTTGTTTTTACCTTGAGCTCGCGGTGATTTTCCTGCGGCTGAATGAAAGTACGGCCGACATAATGGCTTCGGATAAGTCCGAGTTCAAGCCGCACATTGCGCCCCCGTTTATTGCTTTCCGTAACATAACCAAGAGTACAGGTATTGCTGGAATCCGGAACACTGATAATCACTACTTTATCATCAGGTGATTGAGGAATGATCGGATTTACATCTGCCAGCAATTTACCGAGCTTACGGCGCACTCTATCCACATTAATACCGAACACTTTACTATCCGGACGCGAAAAATAAATAAATTCAAATATGCAGTGATGCACTTGAGATGATTTTTTTGAAATCCAGTAAGACTTGACCTCTCCGCTGGCCAGAACATCGTTATCAATTACAATAATTTCTCCCGGAGCAACATCGCGTATGTATTCTGCACCGATAATATCAAAAGCGCACGTTTCCGAAGCAACAATATAAGCTCCGTCAACTTTGCCGAGGGCAAGCGGGCGGAAGCCGTTTGGATCACGGGCAGCAATCAGACTCTCATCTGTCAGTATAACAATAGAATATGCACCTTCAACGGTTTCCATTGCTTCTTTAATCTGCAATATCTGCTCTTTTTGCCTGCTCCTTGCCGCAATGTGCAACAGTATTTCACTGTCGGAAGTTGATTGGAAAATTGTTCCTTCGTCCTGAAGCTTTTGGCGCAGTTTTCTATAATTAGTTAGATTGCCGTTATGCGCGAGCGCGAGATTTCCTGATTTATAATTAACGACAAAGGGTTGAATATTCGATTTATTATCGGCCGATCCGGTTGTTGAATAACGGTTATGACCTATTGCAGAACTGCCTTTTAATCCATCTCTGAGGACTTCTTCATCCTTAAAGATATCCGAGACAAGCCCCGTCCCTTTTTGTATATTAAAACGCCATTTCTCCCTGTCCTCCAGCCATTCGCTTGTTACTATACCTGCGGATTCCTGGCCTCTATGCTGCAGCGCTTGAAGTCCGTAATAGCACATAACCGAAGCTTCAGGATGCCCAAATACTCCGAAAACACCGCAATGGCAGCGCGGTTTTCCTTCTTCAATTGCTGTCGTTCTCATAATGTATTAAGATACTAAAAAAAATACAGGCTTCCAATACATTGACGGACCGCTAAAATATTGACACATATAATATCAAGACTAATGGTCAATATTTTCGATTCTAATAGAAATAAAAAAGGTGCTGTTTAAAGCACCTTTTATAAAAACAAATATAGTATTACACACTAAAAGTAGACTGCAAGTGTCAATGTGCCGCCGTTACTAATTCCAATATTTGTACTGCTGCCCTGAGCCGTGGTGGTTGTTCTTCCGGCTGTTGTCACTTCAACATCTTTATTTGAAGTCAATGCAACACCGACCAGATATTCCGCCGACAAACTTACGCCGTCTGTGATATAGTATTCCACACCGAGAATTCCGCCGAAGCTGAATTCTGTATAACCGCCTGCATTCTTCGTAACAGTCTGGTTAATTGTAGTGCCCGGAGCACCATATGCCGCCGGTTTGCTTTCCGTGCTTCTTGTTGTCATCATAATTCCACCGCCGAAAAACGGACTTATACGGCTTTTAGTAAGATGGATTTCAACCGCTGCACCGATACCGAATGTGCTGGAAGAATTTTCTCCGTCAATACCGACCTGACCGACAGGTGCATTTGCGGGTGTTTTAGAGCTTGAAATTCCCAGGCAAATTACTCCTCTCGCAGCCATATAGTCGGACAGGAAATATTTCCCGCCGATTCCGCCGTTATAGGCACCCGCACCTAATACATTTAAACCGCTGAACTGGAATAGAATACCTTTATTGCCGGCGGCTGAGCCGGGATTCGATGCCGGAGCATTAGTCTGTGCGAAAACAAGTGAACTAACAAGAGTAATAATACCGAAAAGCAATAAAAACTTTTTCATAACTTCCTCCGAATTGTTGTGAAAAAAATCTACAACGTACAGTATGTATTGCAGTTTAAAAATACCGCTTTGAAAAAAGGGAGGAGAAAATCTTTTGAGATTTTCTCCTTTTTCGAAAAGAATTTAACGATTATAGTGGAACTACATAAGCAATGTCTAAAGCCAAGTTGCCAATATCACCATTGATTACATATTTCACCGATGCATCAAATGAACCGAATTGCATACCGACTCCTGGAATGAACACGAATTCGCTGCTGCTTGCACTCACTTCTCCGCCGCCATATGTATATCCCATATATGTAACTGCAGGAGATGTAACCGTAGCGCTGGCGTTATAAAGTCCCAATTGGAGCAAAGCATAAAAACCGGGTGTAACAGCTTTGGAAAGGTTATACTTTCCGCCGGCAAGAATGTTGAAAGAACTTAAACTGCTCTTAACTCCTCCAAAATCTTTTTCGCCAAACATATTATATCCAAGTTGACCTGTTAATAGAAAATCCGGGCTAAGACCATATTGGAAAAGGCCGAAAAATCCAAAGCCCATCCCATAAACATCACCGGCCGTACCAGTCGGTAATGCCAGTTCCACTCCGCCGCCTGCCGACATTTTTCCTTGACCCCAAATATTCTGAGCAGATGCGAAAGAAGCCACTAATGCAACCATAATCGCAACCATGAATATTTTTTTCATATTTAACTCCTTAGTTTAATAATAAGTATTAGTTAATTGGTTAATAATATTTATTTGCCTATTCCAAATATATGCTGCAAACGCAATCGAAAATATATACTTACAACATATTAATGTCAAGCGGTTTTTCCGGCAGAAAAATGCGAATTGAATAGATACATATATTATTCATTAATATTAAATGTGTTACTTTAACGATAAGCTGTATTTATCATATGAAGACATTATATTATCAACATATTCTATGGTCTGTTTTGGATTTCTAAAATATCCACTCGTAGGATAACCGCTGTCCCAGATACGGCTGTGTAATGTATAGTTCTTTTTGGTCAAGAAAGGCAATGCTTCTTTGACAGATGCCCAAGTATTGGGATCATTTCCCATGTAATCGGCAATTTCCTGGGCGTCTAAAATCCGTCCCAGACCTGCATTATAAGACGCAAGTGCAAGGCGTATTCTTTCTTCTTCTGTCGAGTTCTGGAATATGCTGTAAAGAGACCTTAAATGATATATACCGGCTTTTATGTTATTTCGGGGAGTTATTGTCTCTTCAACTCCCAGCTTTTCTGCCAGTTCGATCTGAGTAACCGGCATCAACTGCATCAATCCATATGCACCTGCATAACTGACCGCCTTATGGTCGAATTTTGATTCCTGCTTCATAACGGCAAGTATCAGAATCCAGTCTATTTCGTATTCCTGTGCATACTTCTTAACCAGCGGTACATAGTGGTTCAAACCTGCGGTATTCATTGCTTTAAAGTGCGATGATTGAGCAGGAAAAGCCCCATCCATTGTCAATTCGTTTGAATTATCGGTTTTCTGAGCAAAAGAAGCCCCCGTGATATGCTGCGAACATCCCGGAAAAAATATTGAAATGAAAACCATCAAAAAAACACCAAAAAAACAACCCCTTTGTAGCCTATTCCCTTTTATTCTCTTATTCATGAAACCTCAAAAATGTTCAACATCAGTTAATTATTAAACAATTAAAATCTAAACCACGTTCCCACTTTGCTACATTCATTTGCTATAATAATTTAGCTTATTCTCTTCAAGAAATCAATGAAGAAAATGTGTTCTATGTCACTATCCTTTTTTTTTGCTTGTTTTAGGCGTTTTTTAATTTAATTTTTCAGTCTATTTCCACAATTTTTATTTTGCTCTTAAACCCAGACACAATTGAAATACATCTTTTTGGCTTTTTGAAGAATTCCGACAGTAATTCAATCAGCTTTTCGTTTGCTTTCCCCTCAATCGGCGGAGTCATTACGGATACATTAATTGTTCCATCTTGATTTTGAACAACTTCATTCTTTCTAGAATTAGTTTTTACTTTTATTTTGTATTTCATAGTTTATTTAGGAGAAAATTTTTCCTGAAAGGATCGAACGGCCATACATTCAAAAAAGCCTTCTTTACAGAAAACTCAAGAAATGCTGTCTGGTTCCACACTTTTTTTTAGCGTTTATTTCCCATTCCCCCACTCGAGTACTTCCAGTCGTACGCGTGCAGTTCCGTGGACTATTAAATCAATTTCCTTAGCAGCTCCCAGAGAAAGATCCATAATACGCCCTTCCTTAAACGGGCCCCTGTCGTTAATTCTTACAGTAACAGTCTTATTGTTTTCCAGATTCGTTACACGCACTTTGGTCCCGAACGGAAAATTACGATGCGCGGCAGTCAGGCCGTTCATATCATATATTTCACCGTTTGAAGTCTGTCTACCATGAAAATCGTGTGCATAGTAAGACGCGACTCCTTCGAGTGTAAGCAGAATTTTTCCCGACGGTATTTTTTCAGATTGGTCCGGCTGCTGGTATGTTCTATTAATCCCGGAATTTCTCTCTGCAAACCTGGGTGAAGGCACGCATCCCGAGAGAAAAATAACAGCGAAAATGTATATAATTTTTTTATTATAGCAATTCATTCATCTGCTTACGGCGAAGGTAATCGACAATTTCTTTAACATCCTGCGAGCGCCCTTTTTTGCAGATCAGAACCGCATCATCGGTTGTAACGACTATCATATCATCCACACCGATCATTGCTAC
>JAFGLB010000199.1 GCA_016928255.1 Bacteroidota bacterium | reverse complement strand
GGCCGTTTCTTGAACTTCCGCCGCCTTTTTTATGAGCCATAAAACCTCTCCAATCTAAGCAAGATTTGTTATTTCAATTTCAGTATACTGCTGGCGATGCCCGTTGCGGACTCTGTAACCCTTCCGCTTTTTCTTCTTGAGCACAATAACAGTATCGTCTTTAAGGTGCCGTAATACCTTTGCTTCTACAACGGCGCCCTTTACATAAGGACTGCCAACTTTTGCCTTTTTTTCGTCGCCGGTCAATAGGACTTTATCAAACTTGATTTTTGAACCGATTTCCGATTGTATTTTTGGAACAAATACCTTATCCGAAGGGGAAACCTTTACTTGTGTTCCGGCTATTTCTACGACTGCGTACATTTTATTCCTCAATAACTGAAATCATTTTTGTATTATCATTATAAGATACAGAAAAAACCGCAAATAGTCAATGATTTTCGCAAAAAACCGCATATTAGGAAAACTTTAAAATTACAGTTTCTACAGGCCAATCCGGTATTATAGAAAAAGTCCTAATCCGAGGTTAATTTTTTCTCAAGCTCCTGCCTCACTTGCCCGACCGGCATGTCTTTTTCAGTCCATAGTTTAAATGCCGCCGCTCCCTGCTGAATAAACATGCCCAGGCCATCAATGGTCTTTGCACCGGCTGCCTTTGCATCAATTTGCAGTTGTGTTACCAGCGGGCGGTATATAAGATCGAATATAATATGATTTGCCGATATCCAGCCTTTATCAGGCAACGGTGAATTCTTCACGTGGGGGAACATTCCGACATCCGTGGCATTTACGATAAGCACCGAATCCTTTATAGCATTACCAAGCACCGGATCCTTGCAATTGATAACATCGAACCGGACATCGCTGCTGCCGAGACTCTTAATCAGTGCGTGCGCCTGTTCAGGAATGAGAGCTGAAAAAGTGACTGCTTTTGGTTTGATATTATGAATAAGTACGTAAGCTACAGATCGGGCGACACCGCCGGAACCCAGGATTGTGCACATCTTGCCTTCGATTTTTCTGCGATCGGAATCCAGCGACATCTCGACGCCGATTACATCTGTATTGTACCCGATTAATTTATTATTGCGGTTAACGACTGTATTAACGGCACCGATTGCGCGGGCATCCGGTATAACTTCATCCAGAAGCGGCATGATTGATTCCTTATGCGGGATTGTTACATTGAATCCGCCCCATTTGCTCTCTTTGAATTGTTGTATTTCTTGTTTTAAAGATTCCGGGCTTATATCCATCATCTGGTAATTGCAGTCAAGGCCCAGTAATTTGAAAGCTGTGTTGTGCATTAATGGAGATAAAGAGTGGCCGATCGGATGGCCTATCACTGCAAAGTGCTTCATTGCTGCTTGTCCTTATTAAAGAATATTCGTTTTTATGATATTTAGAAAGAATCCGGATTGTCACAAAAGAAAATATTAAAGTCATTCCCGCAGGTTTTTAGCGGGAATCTTACTAAATCAGTTGATCATTATATCTGCTTTTGCAGGAAAAACGTCTTTCAGAATAACTCATTATGGTGAAGTCAGAAACCAATTCTCATACTAATTATTTGTGACCTTAATAATATCCCCAATGCATAACGAATTAATGAACCGACTTTCATGCTGGCGTTCTTTTATTCGGGAAATCAAATACTTTTATTTTTCGAAAAGACGTGCAAACAGCCGGTGAGTTACAAGAATCGGGAACATTTGTTCGAATTCTTTTTTCAACTCGGGAGCCAGATCAAAAGCCTTGGAAAATTCTTTTGATGCATCTTCCATTAGATTCATAGATATTAATATTTTACCGCGGCTGAAATAAGCCGGTGCAAATTTTGGGTCAAGTTTTATGCATTCCCGCAAAGCGTCCAAAGCCTTGTAATGGCTGCCTCGTTCGCCTAAAGTGTCGCCCAGGTCGAACCAGATTTCGGAATCCTTCGGATCCAGCTCGACTACTTTAAGGTAGCATTCGATACATTCATTTATTCTTCCGAGATTATAAAGAGCGTCTCCGCAGGCGTACCAGTATTCGGCATATTCCGGGTGTATGTCGACAGCTTTTTTGTATGCGATGTATGCCTGCTCTGTCCGTCCCAGTGCGTCATGACAGCAGCCGATGCCGAAATATGATTCATGATGGGTATCGTCGATCTCGATCACCGAGGAATAACATGACAGCGCTTCATTGAAATCATTTAATTCTTCATAAGCATTTCCAAGGTTATGCAGAGCTGAGATGTCCTTCGGTTCATAAGTCAATGAAGTCTTAAAACAGCGGATTGCATCCTGAAGCCGTCCCAGATTTGCATGCGCATTGCCCATATTGAACCATGCCGGGGCAAAATTTTCTTTAATCACAATGGCATATTCATAACTTTCAATAGCTTTCGTGAACTGCCCGATCCTGTTATGCACAATTCCTTTGTTGTACCACGCATTGTAATTGAACGGATCGCGGTTCAGATGTTCATTGTAACACCGGATGGATTCGGCGGGTTTATCCAGATAATCATAGCAATAGCCGAGTTCATACCATGCATCCGTATGTTCCGGATTGATCTGAAGAACGTGATGAAAAATGGACTCTGCTTCAACAAATCGTTCCAGTTTTTCCAGAGTTATTCCTTTATGCAGTAAAGCATCTTCGTGTGAAGGATCGAGTTCCAGGGCCTTATCGAATGACGCCATGGATTCGGCAATTTTGTTCAGGTTATCGAGCGTGATTCCTTTATTGATATAAGCTTCGGTATCGTTTGGATTCAGGCTTAATGCTTTATCGAAGCATTCGAGCGCATCGTTATACCGGAACAGGTTGTTAAGGATCATGCCTTTTCTTTGCCATGCATCTGCACTGAACGGTTCAAACGATAGAAGCCGCTCTGCATAAGTCAAAGCATCGTCGAACTTATCATGTTCGAAATAGAACTGTATAATTTCTTCCAGTGCTTCCGGATTGTTAATATCTTTGCCTCCGTTGCGCAGAGATTCCCTGAAGCGGCGCACATCTTCTTCCGAACGCCTGTTTAGTTTGGGTCCTATATCGTCTTCATTATTTTTATTGTAGTCCGGCACTGCTTGCTCCATTGTCAATTAAGCCTGTGTTAAATAAAGCAAATAAACGAGTGGAAGTCAAGAAATGCTAAAAAAGCTGTTGTTTTCGATATTTTTATTTGATTTTAGCGGCTAGTTGGAGTATATTTAATACTTGCAGGAACCGAATGATAGCTGAAAATCTCGAAAATCTTCGAAAACGCATTGAACAGACGTGTCAGAGATGCGGGCGCCGGGCAGAGGATGTCCGGCTTGTGGCTGTATCGAAGACTTTTTCGTCAGACGCGGTTCGGGAAGCTGCAGCAGCTGGATGTATGGATTTCGGCGAGAATTATGTTCAGGAACTGCAGGTCAAACGTCAGGCTCTGACGGATCAGTCCCTGCGCTGGCACTTCATCGGCCACCTGCAGTCGAATAAAGTAAAATATATTGCCGAGTATATTCATTTAATTCATTCGGTCGATAATCTGGGACTCGGCAAAGAAATCAACAGGCGGGCCGAACGGCTTAAACGGATTCAGGATATATTGGTCGAAGTCCATACGACCGATGAAGCGACAAAATTTGGAGTTTTGCCGGACAGAACAATCGATCTGTTGAAGGAACTATCGCAATTGAAAAATATTAGGGTATGCGGATTAATGACGATGGGTCCTTTTTCCGACGACCCGAATGACTCGCGAAAATCCTTCCGGCAGCTGGCGGAGTTGAAAAAAGAGATACTGGCAGGGGGAATTGAGAATATCCAGATGCAGCATTTATCAATGGGTATGACGCATGATTTTGAAGCGGCAATAGAAGAAGGCTCTACTATAGTCAGGATAGGAACGGCAATATTCGGCGGGCGTGTTAAAAACGTGAATTGAAAGGAACGGCCATGAAAGTTACTCCGTTGGAAATCAAGCACCAGGAATTTAAAAAGACGATGAGGGGATACGACACAATCGAAGTGGATACATTTCTGGAGATGCTGTCTAATGAACTGGAGGATATGATTCGCGAGAACAGGGCGCAAAAAGATAAAATAATTGAACTCGAGACACAGCTTTCTGATTATAAAAATATAGAACGGTCGCTTCAGCAGACATTCATACAGGCGCAGGAAACAAGCGGCAAATCCATAGAGAATTCGAAGCGTGAGGCTGAGATTATAATAAAAGAAGCGGAAGTCAAGGCATCGCAGATCGTAGAAAAAGCAAGGCTTGATTTTGCTCATATTAAAGAGGAAATCTCTCAACTTAAAGCGCGGAAGGAAAGCGTGGTCAGCAAATTGAAAGTCCTGCTCAGTTCTGAATTGAATTTACTGCGGGCACTTGATGTTGAGGAGGAGGACGGTAGAAGGGATTCATCGAAAGGGACAGGTAAAGAACATTTAGAGATAGATGAAATTTTAAAGAGGCTGTAGATTTGAAATTACATGACTGAACTGCACAAAAATATTGACGAGTCTGTAAAGTTTATCCGGGCGAAAACAAAAACAAAACCGAATGTAGGCATCATTCTCGGCACCGGATTAGGCGGGCTGGTAAAAGAGATTGAAAAAGAAATTGTAATAGACTATTCCGAAATACCGCATTTTCCTATTTCAACCGTAGAATCGCATCATGGGAAACTGATTTTCGGGACGCTTTCCGGCAAGAAAATAGTTGCGATGCAGGGGCGTTTCCATATGTATGAAGGATATAACCTGAAGCAGGTGACATTCCCTGTGAGGGTTATGAAATTCCTGGGTGTGGAAAGACTTCTTATCTCGAATGCTGCCGGCGCGCTTAACAAGAATTTTCAAAAAGGCGATGTGATGATAATGAGCGATCACATCAATCTGCT
>JAFGLB010000198.1 GCA_016928255.1 Bacteroidota bacterium | reverse complement strand
GGCGGGAATCTTGAAAAGGATCTACTACCTATGTGATTTGCTTTTCCAGAAGGGATGCCTGCGGCACAGATTTTTTTATCGTTACTGTTCTTTAGAATTGTACTAAAGCGCGAACGATTGAAAAATAAGAACTTACAGAACTTTAACGATCAAAAAAAAGTGCCTCGAATTCCTCGAGGCACTTCCATTTTCTCTTTTTCCTACTCGTTATTAAGCAGTGGGTTAATTTTGATTTCCTTAATAACCATATTAAGATTCCCGCTTAAAATCCGCGGGAATGACTTGGTCTTTTTTGAACGGCTCGTCGATCTAGCCCAAGTCGGAAGGGTATCTTACTAAGAATTACTCAACAGGCAAAGGCAGTATTCCAATATCATCGTCATACAAATCAAGCCACTCAGGATTATGTTTCTCAATAAGTTTTATTTTCCATTCCCGATTCCATTTTTTTATTTGTTTTTCTCTTCTTATTGCGGCAGAGGGGTCTTCGAATAATTCATAGTAGACAAGGCGCTTTACAAAATAACGTTTTGTAAAGCCTTCGTATTCTTCTTGTTTATGCTGCTGTACGCGAGGCAGTAGGTCGCCTGTGAAACCTGTGTATAAAACGCCATACGGTTTGCTCGCAAGAATATAGACGGCGTATGTTTTAAGCTCGAAGGTCATAGTAAGATTCCCTATAAAAACGTTAGGGAATGACAAAAGGGTGCACCATTTGGTTTACTTGCAAGTATGTAAACGGCGTATGTTTTGATTTCATATGTCATAGTAAGATTCCCTGTAAAAACGTTAGGGAATGACAGGAAAAAATATAGACCATTTGAGTGAAGATAACGGCGCTTCTTTAAAAATAATTAAGATTCTCCACAAAATCATTGGGGAATGACGGAAAGGTTCACCATTCGGTTTACTTGCAAGTATGTAAACGGCGTATGTTTTGATTTCGTATGTCATAGTAAGATTCCCGATAAGAACATTCGGGAATGACAGTAAAAAAAGACAAAGAGACGGACATTAGGGAATGACATAGAAATTTAAGAGTCAGAGTAAGATTCCCTATAAAAGTCCGTTCTGTTTCACAGAACGAGATCTCGTCTCGTTTTATCAAAACGAGACGGACATTAGGGAATGACAGGAAAAAAAGAATGAAGAGACGAAAGTTAGAGAATGACAGGAAGATTAGAAGAATTCTAATTGCAGGCGACGGAGGAGCATCCGGGAGCTGGTAGGTTTAAATGTCCGTTTGTCGGCCTCAGTGTATCTTGTATAATAATGTAAGGGAAAAATTGGCAATCCTTATGTCGTAAACCGTTGCTTTTTCCGGAATTCTTCCATAAACTCCAAACAGACAAATGCATTGATTAAGGTGGTATCCAACAACCATCGAAATGCAGAGCTCTAAAACCATACATATTTTTTATGAATAAAGCACTAGACTTTTATTACTCGTCGATAGGTAAAAAAGTCCTGATGAGCGTTACAGGTCTATTCCTTATCGTCTTTCTGACAGAGCATCTGATCGGGAATCTTCTGCTGTTTGCCGGTGATGAAGGCAAAATGTATGAAGCTTACGGTGACTTTCTTGTCTCGAATCCGGTCATTCGTTTTATAGAATTGTTCATGTTCCTGGGAATATTCGTACACATAATTATTGGTGTAATCCTGTGGTTTAAAAATAGAAAAACCCGGTCAGTTAAATATAAACTTTTCAGATTAAAAGATAATGCAACGCTTGCTTCGCGTACAACCATAATAAGCGGATTAGTAATCGGAATATTTTTGTATATACATTTAACAACATTCTTTTTTCCCCTGAGGTATTCGGATGAAAAATCAGGGGCGTACGAACTTGTCGTCAACGCATTCTCTGACTTCTGGTATGTAATATTTTATCTTGCTGCACTTTTCGTAATTGCATATCATTTGCATCATGGATTCCAGTCGGCATTCCAGACGCTCGGCCTTCGGAATAAAAAATATGCCCCGGTCCTTGATATTATTGCTTTCTTTGTATGGTGCCTGATACCGCTCGGTTTTGCTGCAATACCGATATATTTCTTTTTCTTTCACGGCAGCGGTGCTACTGTGATCATGTGGGGATTTTAAATATGAAGCTTGATCCCAAAATTCCGGAAGGACCGATCGAGAAAAAATGGTCGTCTCACCGTTTCAATATGAAACTGGTGAACCCTGCAAACCGGCGCAAGTATTCCGTCATCGTGATCGGCACTGGCCTGGCCGGTGCTTCTGCGGCGGCTTCACTGGCGGAACTCGGCTATAAAGTAATTTCGATCTCTTACCATGAATCACCGCGGCGTGCACACAGCATTGCCGCTCAGGGCGGTATAAATGCACCTAAAAATTATGCAAACGACGGCGACAGCGTTTACCGTTTGTTTTACGATACGTTAAAAGGCGGTGATTACCGGGCACGCGAAGCAAATGTTTATCGTTTGGCTGAAGTAAGCGGAAATATTATCGATCAATGTGTCGCACAGGGCGTGCCGTTTGGGCGCGATTATGCCGGTTATCTTGATATGCGTTCGTTTGGAGGCGCTCAAGTTTCGCGTACATTTTACGCACGCGGACAAACAGGCCAGCAGCTTCTGCTCGGCGCATATTCTACTTTAAGCAGACATATAGGCGCAGGGACCGTAAAATTTTTCGATCGCCGTGAAATGCTGGAGCTGGTTGTTGCAGACGGGATTGCGCGGGGTGTTATCTGTAGAAATTTGCGCACAGGTGCAATTGAATCGTACGTGGCAGATGCGGTGGTCCTGGCTACGGGCGGATACGGGAATACTTTTTATCTTTCGACGATGGCGAAAGCAAGCAATGCAACAGCTATCTGGCGTGCTTATAAGAAAGGCGCATTTTTTGCGAATCCATGTTTTACACAGATACATCCTACCTGTATTCCGGTCAGCGGCGATTATCAATCAAAGCTGACTCTTATGAGCGAAAGTCTCAGGAACGACGGCCGTATATGGGTGCCGAAGAAACCGGGCGATTTGCGTATACCGTCTCAGATTCCGGAAGAAGAACGCGATTATTATCTCGAACGACTTTATCCGTCGTTCGGTAATTTAGTCCCGCGCGATGTCGCTTCACGGCGTGCCAAAGAAATATGCGATAAGGGTCTGGGAGTAGGAAAGACCAGCATGGCGGTCTATCTCGATTTTGCAGATGCAATAAAAAGAAACGGAAAAAACTGGATAGAAGAAAAGTACGGCAACCTGTTTGATATGTATCATGAAATTACGGCGGAGGATCCGTATGCGAATCCGATGCGTATATATCCGGCCGTTCATTATACAATGGGCGGATTGTGGGTGGATTATAATTTAATGAGCACGATTCCCGGTTTATTTGTCATAGGAGAAGCGAACTTTTCCGATCACGGTGCAAATCGGCTCGGTGCAAGTGCTCTGATGCAGGGCCTTGCGGACGGATATTTTATTTTACCGTATACTTTGAGTGATTATTTTGGCCGGACTAAATTTTCGTCTCTGGCAACAAATCATCCTGAATTTGTTAAAGCAAACAAAAGAATCTCTGAAGAGACAGAAAAGCTTCTAGCAATAAAAGGCAAACAGCCGGTAAACGAGATACATAAAAAGCTGGGGAAAGTAATGTGGGATTTTGCCGGCATGGGCCGAAATGAAAAAGGGTTAAAGAAAGCGTTGAAACTTATTCCGGAAATTAAAAAAGAATTCTGGAGCGATGCAAAGGTTACAGGCGATTCTGACAATCTCAATATTGAACTTGAAAAAGCAGGCCGAATTGCCGACTTCATTGAACTGGCAGAATTGCTGGCATTCGACGCACTGCACCGCAAGGAATCATGCGGCGGACATTTCCGTGAAGAATACCAGACACCTGAAGGTGAAGCACTCAGGGATGATAAAAAATTTGCATATGCAGCAGCATGGGAATATATTGGCGACGGCAAGAATCCAAAATTGAATAAAGAACAACTGACTTTTGAATACGTCAAGCCGGCGGTGAGAAGTTACAAGTGATAAGTTATAAGTGAATAGTAAATAGCTGGTAGCCGAAAGCTTCAGCTTTCGTAAAAGCGGTAATAAGTGATATGTGATAAGTAAACAGTAAATAGCTGGTAGTCGAAAGCTTTAGCTTTCGCAAAAACAGTAATATGTGATAGGTGATAAGTGAAAGCTGTAACACACATTAAAAAAACGATATGAATTTTACATTAAAAATATGGCGGCAGAAGAATCAGAAGGATGAAGGGAGATTCGAGACGTACGAAGTTAAGAATATCTCGCCTGATGCTTCTTTTCTCGAGATGCTGGATATATTGAATAATCAGCTCGTGCTGGAGAATTGTGATCCCGTTGCATTCGACCACGACTGCCGTGAAGGTATATGCGGGAGCTGCGGAATGATGATTAACGGTCGTGCTCATGGAAAGGGCCGTAAGCAGGCAACCTGCGATGTGCGTATGAGGAGTTTTACAGATGGTGAGACTATTACCGTCGAGCCGTGGCGCGCTAATCCTTTTCCGGTCATTAAAGACCTGATTGTGGACAGATCGGCATTCGACAGGATTATGCAGGCAGGTGGATTTATATCCGTAAGAACAGGATCTGCACCTGATGCGAATTCCATTCCTGTATGCAAGGATAACGCCGAAGAGGCGATGGATGCGGCAGCCTGTATCGGATGCGGTGCATGCGTTGCTGCATGCCCGAATTCGTCCGCAATGCTTTTTGTTGCCGCTAAGGTTTCGCAGTTAGCCCTGCTGCCCCAAGGCCAGCCGGAACGAAAAGAGCGTGTGCAGAGAATGATAACACAAATGGATAAAGAGGGATTCGGCAATTGTTCGAATAATTATGCCTGTGAAGCCGAATGTCCAAAGGGAATATCAGTAATGCATATCGCGCGGCTTAATAGAGAATTTCTGACAGCGAAATTAACGTAGAATCCCCCGTATGTGAAGCAACGGGGCAGGCAGCTCGCAGCCGGACTTTAAGAACGGTTTTAAAAATGTACGATCCAAAAGATCTTATAACACTTATAAAATCACATACACCGATAATTGTCGTTGAAACCACGGATGAACTGCGCGTTCTTGATTTACTGCATTACGCATCAGACGTTTTAAAAATGCGCCTGCTTAAATGGAGTGTCGTTGCGGGCCTTGTAAATATCGGCGCTCAGCGCGAAACTTACCAGAGCTCCCTGGAACCGACAGAAATGCTGCGCGAAATATGGAACATGAAAAATTCGGGTATTTACGTTTTGCTGGATTTCCATCCGTATATTTCCGATGCGCGCAATATCCGGCTGTTGAAGGAGATTGCCCTGACAGCAGGCCGGTACCGACAGACGATCATCTTATTGAGTCAAAAAATTGAACTTCCTCCGGAATTGATGGTATATACCGGAAAATTCGAGCTGGCGCTTCCCGATGAAAAAATGATACAGTCTATCGTGGAGAATGTTTTAAAAAAGAGACTGCCTTCAGGCAATAATCAATTCAGTGCTGTAAGTCCGGAAATAAAGAAATTAATAGTAAAAAATTTGTGCGGGTTGTCTATACCTGAAATTGAGCGTATCACTCAACGGTTTATTAATATACCTGATATAACACGGGAAGTCATTGCCGATATAGCAAAATCAAAATATATGATCTTGAATAAAGACAGCGTTCTTTCATTTGAATATGAAACGGCGGATTTTGATGATATCGGAGGACTGACAAAGCTCAAACAATGGCTGCAGAAAAGGCGGGCGATATTTTTAAAAGAAAAAAAGATACAGGGTTCCGATGTACCGAAGGGTATCTTACTGCTTGGTGTTCAGGGAAGCGGAAAAAGTCTGGCAGCTAAAGCTGTTGCGGGTGCGTGGGGGATTCCGCTTCTGCGTCTTGATTTCGGAGCACTATATGACAAATACATAGGCGAAACGGAACGCAGAACGCGCGAGGCTTTTAAAATGTCCGACCGGATGGCTCCATGCGTACTCTGGATGGATGAAATTGAAAAAGGAATAGCAACTGAAAACAGCGACAGCGGTGTTTCGCATAGAGTGCTCAGTACGTTGCTCACCTGGATGGCGGAGCGCAAAAGCTGTGTTTTCCTGGTTGCCACGGCAAACGATATTCAATCACTGCCTGCCGAGCTTATGAGAAAAGGCCGGTTCGATGAGATATTTTTTGTGGACCTTCCTGATACCAATATCAGGAAAGAAATATTGACCATTCACCTGGAAAAACGCGGTATGAGTGTGAAGGATTTCGATCTGGATAAACTGGCGCACGCTTGCGAGGGATTTTCAGGGGCCGAAATAGAGCAGTCGGTTGTTTCCGCGTTATATGCTATGTCTACCGAAAGCGGGATTCTAACTAATGATATTCTTCTTCAGGAAATGAAAGCAACGAAACCTCTCTCCATAGTAATGGCTGAAAATGTCGCCTCCCTGCGCGAATGGGCAAAAGACCGGACTGTATTAGCTAATTAATGCGGCAGTGCCGGCCATTTGTAATCTTCGGACCATTTTAGAAACATCATCGTCGTATCGGAAGTATTCTTTAAATCCAAAATTGCATAATCCACAAAAGCTTTAGTATACTTTTTTTCTGTCAGCTCGGCAAAGTAAGGCACATAATACTGCCAGATGAATTTGGATTTATTCTCTTCGAAAATATTCTTCCCTGCAATTGAAAACAAATCATCAAACAGGCCTATTTTTTTATCCCGCGCACTTCTGTTATCCTTGGCCATCATTAATTGCAGAGCGGAATTTGCCGATATATAAAAGCTTAGGGTTTGAAAATTTCCCTCGGACTTGGGATCGTCCGGCTCGACCGGAACTGCGATTTGATTAGGATTCTTTTTATTCGTTTTTATATCTCCGGCGCTGATAGATAAGACATTCTTTCGTGCAGATTCCGCCCGTTCGCTGGACGGCTCGAGTATTAAAAATCTGCAGTATGCAAATAATGCGGGAATTTTATTTTCTTCCTTAAAAAAACTTTCGGCTAATGCAAGATGACTGCCGGCATGTGATGGATTCAGAATAACGGATTTTTTTAAAGCTTTTTTGGCCTCTTCAATTTCTTCTTCAGAAAGCTGAGTAATACCCAGATTATAATACAGCAGGAAATCATCCGGATAGCGGTTGATACCTTTTTTGTATACGTCTATTGCATCACTTTTCTTGCCGAGTAAATCGAGCTCTGTACCAACCAGTGAATATACCTTGTTTAATTTCGGCCATTGATATTCCATAGCACGTAAACCTGTTTCAAGACTCTTCTTATGCTTTTCCATTGCCGAGTAAGTTAACGCAAGTTCGTAGAGAGCATGCGCGTTATCGGGATTTGAGTCCAGCACTTCCTGGTACAGGCCGATTGCTTCATTGTAATCCCCGCGTTCATGCGCCCGGACCCCGTACTGTATTATTCTTTTTTCGTCTATTGATTTTTCAACGGGAGTTTTTGTCGGTTCTTTGATTGGATATTGCGGAGAACAGGACAATATGACAAACGATATTGCTGCGGACAGCAGGTAATTATAAGTTTTCATATTGCTCCTCTGCTATTTATTTACATGGATTTAAATACCAATAAAGTATTTTTCAAAATCCAAACGGTACATACTATAATATCTTCGTGAAATTAGCAATGACGTAAAAAACATAGAGGGAGGCGTCGATTTTTGCCTGTCTTTATTGGAGCAGGGAACGCCCCTGTTGCAGAATATTTGTAAAAGCTGGATAAAGCTGATTTTATTCGGGTTTCATCAGCTTTGAACAAAGATTCTTAACTTCATCTTTATTGAAGGGATCATAATTGGAATTACCTTCTTTATTATAATTGTACCACAGAATTTCCATGGTTCTTGCGTCGATGAGTGATATTTGAAGTTGTAATCCGTTCCACTGGTAATCGTAGGGAAACGCATGATCGTACAAAAGGTCGAATGTCTCCAATTGCTGAATATCGTCCCGTTTACCTTGCTCGGAAGTGCCGTATGCAAGTCCCGTAATGACTATGATATAATCACTATTTGCTTTGCTTATTAATGATTTCAATTCATCGCTTGCCGGAAGTATTTTTTTGTCTTTTGACTGCTTAACGGCGTCACGCATCTGTGTATATTTATTTTTAGCTTCTGAAAACTGGTTCCGGATCCATTTACCTACAAGCAAGGTATCACAATAAACATCTGCTTTTTTAACCGTAAAATTTCCTTCGTTGATTATCTCTTTTACCGCTTCAGCCGCTGTTTTTGATACGAATACACTGTGCGGTGTTCTGATTTGTTTTGTATCGCCTTCTCTTTCTGTAAACTCTAATTCTGGAAAAATTATTACAGCGTTATCGATATTCGGTTTAGCTGATTTAAAATTATCGCTAATCCATAATGTCTGACTGCATCCCGAAAGTAAAGCGGCAATAAAAAATATTGCAGTAAGTTTATGTGCTTTCATGTTCTTATTCTCCTTTTATTATACGTGTTCTATTCCTTTAAGAACACTTTTCTGAAAACTGCTAAGGTACCCAGAACGGTTCTTTAGCCGGGATGAATTCAATCGGAACATTTGTAATGAACTTCTTAAGCCAGCGTACACTTTCTTCCATGCCGGCCTGTTCAGACGGAATATGTCCGAGAATTATCATGCCTTTTTTCATTCCTGCTGTAACAGCATCTGCCGCATACTCGCCCATTTCCCATTCGTGTGCTTCTCCGATAATCAGGACTTCAACGCCGTTCTGCTGAAACAGCTCGCGGTTCCGGGCAAAACCGCCGAATCCCGGCGCCAGTCCGACAGTTGTAAGGCTTGCATCCGGATCACCTATCACCCGCATCGCGCTTATCCCGAGTTTTTCTTTTAATTCTTTTGCCATATCCTTAAGTGTTGTGGGCGGAAGATGAAAAACAAGTTCGTTCTTTCTGTCGCGATAATACTTCCATCCAAGAGTATAAACCATTCCTGTCAGTATGCCGTCAGGTTTCATCGCATGTATATTGTCATGAAACTGCCAGAGAACAAGTTTATGTTCCTTGATGAAAGCCTGTTTTGCTTCGTACACAGGATCGTGATAAGTCTCCATCGGGACGTCGGGATTGAAATGTGAATAAAAGGGAGTCTCATGTGTGATGATCAGATTGTGCCCCTTTGCTGCAGCTTGTTTAAGAACATCGAGAGTGGCCATCATGGTCACCGCGATTCCGGTTACTGCCGCGGTCGAATCACCGGCTTTGAAAACATCGACGGTTGGTTCACGCCATGGAACACCTGTATTCTGTTTTATCTTATCGATTATCTGAACTGCAGTAGGTTTTTTATCCTGTGAAAAAACTGAACAGCTGAATACTATTAACAGAGTTATTAGACTAATTCTCATATATACTCCTTCATTGATTTGCCTGAAATTTATCTACTATAGGGAAGTACTTTTAATATAAGCTTTTTCATACACCTGGAGAATTTTTTGAGCTTTCTTGTTGAAGGATTTAATTCATTTCAGCCCCCCCGTTTTTTGGGGGAGAAGTATGAGAGAAAACTATGGTCATTCAATTATCACCTGTAATTGCCTAAATATGTCCGTTCTTCTTGTGAGAATCAAGCGGTTGGATTAATAGAATTATTTTAGGATTTGCCACAATAATGAGTTTTAGGAAGAAAGCTTTAAAAAGTTTACTATTTGACTGGTGCCGCAATTGCTAAAAAAAATTGTAATCATTGTTTATTCTCAAAAAATCTCTTTTCCCACTTTTCTTGCAAATCCTCTCATATTTGGCTACATTTTGCACATGAAACTGAAACTCTTTGTCCTTTTAATTTTATTCTCTTGTTCTGTCTTCGCACAGGATTCGAAGGAAAACGCCGATTTTAAACTTGCCGTCAACCTTTATAACGACAAAATGTACGACCTTGCGCTGGAACAACTGCAGATATTTATTAATCAGTATCCCGGCGGTGTTCTGGGAACCGAAGCTCGTTTTTATTTAGGCCTTACTCAATCGCAACTCGGCAGACATGACGAAGCGCGGTACACATTCCAGAATTTTGCCCTGGCCTATCCTGATAACATTAAAGCGCCTGAAGCATGGATGAACGTTGCTGAGGAATTTGCCGCGATGGGAAACGAACGCGAAGCGGCAATGGGATTTGAACGGGTAAGAGCTTTTCATCCGAACAGCAGGTTTGCACCGTCTGCACTTTTTAAAGCAGCTGATTGTTACAGCAGGCTTAAAGACACGGAAAATACACTTCGCGTACTTAAAATACTGACGCAGGAATACACGACAGACGAAGTGCTGTCGGCCAGAAATAAACTTGCCGAAGTATATATTTCCACCGGTCAATTTGATCAGGCATGGCAGGAATCCAAGCGTGTGATAGATGCGACAAATAATCAGCAGTTAAAAGCCCGGGCGCTGGTATTATACGGCCGGGCATTTAAAGGACTGGGAAGAATTGACGAAGCAGAATCAGCGGTGTCTGACGTAGTAGAAAATTATAAATCTACGCCGAGCTATTACGAGGCGCTTCTTACTCTGGGTGAATTGAAAAACTCACTGGGAAAAACGGATGAGGCGTTTGCAGTCTGGAAATCAGTAACGGACAGCTCAAATGCTCCCGGCCAGATTCGGCAGGATGTATATATTGAAATGGCTGAAACTTACAGCCGCCTTCAGTCAAATAAACAGGCCCTTGAGTTATTTGAGAAAGCCGTAAAGACACCGGGAACGCGAAGCGGCGAAACATCATATAAAGCCGGTATAGCAGCCAGGAAAATCGGCGATCATGCTAAATCGGTAAAGTTTTTTGCAAAAGCTCTGGCTGACAGCACTTGCAGTGTCGACCGCAGGGCTGTTATTATAAGCGCAGTAGAGAGTAATATAGACGCAAAGAACATTGCAGAAGCAATACGATTGATTGATCTTTTCCGTCAGGATTATCCGGCTGATGAAAATCTGCCCGGATTGCTGATTACGGGCGCTGAAGCGGTAATTAATCAGACAGATGAACCAAGGACAGCGATAGTTTTTTGTGAGTTTTTGATTGAGTTCTTCCCTTCGAATGAATTGGTCGATGATGCCTTAATGAAATTAGGCGAGGCATGGAAAAAATCCGGCAGCATGGAAAAGGCAATAAAAGCATTTGAAGATTTACAACGCCGTTATCCAGCCAGTGAATTTATTCCCGATGCCAAAAAGCAAATCCGCCTTATAAAAGCATTTGAAATGCAAAACAAGGAAACGGGCCTGCAAAAACTTGCGCTTTTGATCGGTGATGTTATCTCGCAGAAATCAAAAGGAAATCTTGCATACCGCCTTGCAGAAATTTATTTCACGGATCTAAAAGATTACCAGCTTGCTGCCGAACAGTATGGCAATGCATTTAATGCCGATCTGGAAGACAATATACGCCCGCTTGCATTATTCAGACAGGCGCAGTCGTACGAGATGCTGGCATTGAAAGAGAATGAAAGAACTGCAAATAAAAAGGAATACGTGTCCAGGAGCATGGCTCTTTATGACTCGCTTTCGGCATTGTATCCGGCAAGCGACCTTGGAGATAAGGCGGCCGTCTCCGCCTTCAGGCTCCGCCTGGAGACAGCCGGTAGACCGGAAGAACTGCGTAAACTGGGCGCAAAATTTTTATCCAGGTATTACGGCATATACGGCGGCGATGAGGTTATTCTTCTGCTGGGCGATTCTTATTTGAGAATTCGTAACTATGAAGATGCCGCGCAGACATTCAGATTTATTCTGGATAAATATCCGAACCTGGAGGCGGCTAAATCGGCCGAGTATTATCTCGGCATTGCAATGGATGCAATGATGGAGAAAGACACTGCATTTCAAGTGATTGAAAAATTTTTGTTGAAAAATCCAAACCATGAAAAAAGTGCAGCCGCTGCCGTTTACCTGGCAAAATCTGCAGCAGACAACGGAATGACGGAAAAAGCACTCGGTTATTTCAATCTTCTTGAAAAAAAATATTTTTACTTTAAAACCGGATATCTTCCCGATGCCGGCAGGGCCGATGCTTATTTCTTTGCCGGGGATTATAAAAATGCAAAAGAATTGTACCTGAGAAGTCTGGATAAGTTAAGGTCTGATTTTTTCGTCAATCGGATTGATTATGAATTTGAAAGCTCTGTTGTTTATAAACTTGCAGTATGTTATGAGCGGCTTATGGATTATTCAGGAGCGAAAAAATGGTATGCTGAATATGTAATAAGAGACCGGACATCGAAAAGGGCAGGAGAAGCTTTCTACGCGCTCGCAGCAATGGCGAAAGCTGACAATTCCCTTGACCTGGCGGCACGGTATATGCAGGAAGTGAGCCGCATTTCAGGCAAATCAAATGAGCATTCTGCAATAGTCTTAGAAACGGCTGATATGCTGTTTAAAAACGAACAATACGCAGATGCTATTAAAAGATACAACGAAGCTTTTGCACGGGCAAAGGATGATACATCAAGACAGTATATCCAATCACGTATTATCGTCTCGTACTTCCGTATTGATAATATAAGGGAAGCCGATAAACGAGCGGCGGAATTCGTGAAGAAGTATTCTAAGACATATAATTATAAAGCTGAATTTGAATTTGAACGCGGCAAGTATCAGATGCGGAAAGAAGACATTGTCAAAGCGCGGGAACGTTTTTCTCATGTCGTTAAAGCCTATCCTAAATCGCGGATAATTCCGGAAACGATGTTTTGGACGGCACGATTATATGAATTGGATCAGAAACTGCCGCTTGCGGTGCGAATATATGATTCACTGCTTACACATTTGCCGAACGATCCGATTATTCCCCGCGTGCGGTTAAGTCTTGGCAATGCTTATTACAATATGGAAAAGCTGGATGCGGCTGTCGTCCAGTATCAGAACATACTTGATAATGAGAATATTTCGCCCGATTTGGTTCCTCTGGCTATGAGTAATTTGATAATGACTTATAAAGAAATGAAGAAATATGATACCGCACTGGAGCTGGCGCGGAATTATATAGAGCGTTTCCCGACCGATGCCGATCTGATAAGCAAAAAAATTGAAATTGGCGTGTTATATCAAAAACTGGGATTTCACGACCGGTCTATACTTCACCTGCAAAGTCTTTTGGATGAAGGAAATATCGATTTCGAAGCAGAGCTGCGTTACTATATCGGCGAGGCATATTTTTATAAAGGAGAATACCAGCAGGCGATCCTGGAGTATTTAAAAGTCCCGTATATTGTAACTAAACACGGCAAAATGGATTGGATTTCAACATCTTATTATATGGCAGGACAATCGTATGAAAAAATGTCGAAGTATGAGCAGGCGATAACCATGTACAATCAAATTATTAACCGTAAACAAACGGATCCGCAGTTTAAAACAGCGGCACAGAAAGAAATAGACCGCGTAAAACTGGTGCTTAAAAAATAAAATAACAGATGACTATCCGGACGGCATAATTCAACAATGGGCTACATTTTTGAAGCTGAAATAGAATCCATCATTCACGCGGTTCGCGTTAAAACAATCGGTGAAGACGATGACGTAATTCTTAAGAAGATACTTACGGCGAATATTCATCCGGCGATTAAAGCGTACTTCAAGGCTGAAGTTGAAAAGATACTTGCACATGAAAGGGGACAGGAATACAGGTCGAAAAAGCTCCCTTACTCGCTGGCAGAAGTGAAAAGCCTCGAAGAACAGATAGACCTGCTGCTTGTTCAGAATTATCTTTTCAGCCGGCAGGAGTTCGAATCCATACTTGATGAATCTGTTCATTTCCAGTTTAACTATCTGTGCCGCCCGCAGTGGACACTCCTTAATTTTATTATCGGTGATAAGCGAAGAGTTGCCGCTTCAACTATTGAAAAAAGACTCAAGTACTGCATCGATTATACGTATTTTCCCGAACTGATTAAACGGTACCTGGTCGATCATGGATTGGCGGAGGTGACATACGAGGAGTTCAAGCTGCTTATCGATAAAATTGATCGCGAGGTTGTTGCACAGCATTCCAGCCATGAACTTGCACAAATGACCCGCGCGCTTTTCGATTTTGTTGAATCCGGCAAGATGGTCCCGCAGGTGGAATTTGAACAGCAGACTCTTCCAATCAATGCGGCTATTGTGTTCTTTGAGGACAAGCAGCTTACGGATATCAAAACGAGGCTTGAACAGGAACGCGATCAAAACAGAGTCCTTCAGATTACTGTAGACCGCCTTGCAGATATAATAGAAATTGTCCGTGCAGGCAAGGAAGATGAGATAGCGGAACCTTCCTTGATGTCGATAGATATGCCGAATAATGCACAGGAATCGAATAACAAAACAGCAAGCCAAGTTACCTCCGATAGTGCTGAAGAAGTCAATTTGCAGGAATCTGAAGCAGTTACGGTTGTAGAAGCTGAAAAAACTCCCGATGCCGACGGTGAACAGCCGGATTTATTTAGCGAGGATGATGAAAAAAAACCTGAAACCGAAGAAGACATCAAGCGGAAAGAAATTATCGGTCTTTTTTCGCAGAAAGAACGCCGTATTGTTTTAAAAAAAATATTCAGCAATGATGAGAAAACGTTTCAGAGTGCTGTATCGGAAATCAGCCTTTTGAATTCCTGGCAGGATGCAGCGCAGTATCTTGTAGGACTGTTTCAAAAGAAAGAAATTGATCCTTTCAGCAAGGCGGCAGTATTGCTGACCGATAAGTTGTCTATCCATTTCCAATTACCTTCTTCCAAAGAATAAGCAAGGATAACCTGTGCAGTTTATTGATGAAGCAAAGATTTTCGTCAAATCCGGCGACGGCGGCGGCGGCTGTGTGAGCTTCCGTCATGAAAAATACATACCGAAAGGCGGTCCGGACGGAGGCAACGGTGCGCGGGGCGGCAGTGTCATTATAAAAGCAGACCGTCAGTTAAGCACATTGCTGGATTTCAGGTACAAAAGGCGTTATATAGCCGAGCGCGGTGAAAACGGCAGGGGAAAAGATCAGGAGGGAAAGTCGGGCGAAGATATCATTGTCAGAGTTCCCTGCGGTACTCTCGTAAAAAACGCTTTGAACGGAAAGACTATCGTAGATCTGGTTAATGACGGCGATAAATTTATAATAGCACATGGAGGCAAGGGCGGCAGGGGTAATGGTGAATTTGCCACGGCAACAAATCAGGCGCCGAGATTTGCCGAACCGGGTACACCGGGAGAAGAACGTGAGCTTATTCTGGAACTCAAACTGCTCGCTGAAGTCGGACTTGTAGGTTATCCAAATGCGGGCAAATCAACGCTTATTTCTGTAATCTCCGCCGCAAAGCCGAAAATTGCAGATTATCCGTTTACAACACTGGTGCCGAATCTTGGCTTGGTTCGTTATGCAGAAGGGAGAAGCTTTGTTGTTGCAGATATTCCGGGCCTGATAGAAGGAGCGCATGAAGGCAAGGGTTTAGGTATTCAATTCCTGAAACATATTGAACGCACAAAAGTGCTTGTTTTCCTGATTGAATCGACCAGTGAAAATCCGAAGAAGGATTACCAGGTTCTGCTCAGCGAGCTTTCTTCTTATAAATCTGCAATAATAAAGAAGAAGAAAATCGTTGCATTGACTAAGATGGACATTGCCGATGAAGCCGGAAAGAAAGAATTATCAAAGTTGAAATTTGGCCGCGGCATTAAGACAGTCTTGATTTCCGCAGTAATAAACGAAGGAATTCAGGACCTTCTGGATGAGATGTGGAAAGCACTGTCGGCAAAGCCTGCCTGATACTTTCGGAAAGTCCTTGCGTCATTCAAGCAGGTACATTCCGAAAGTGATCGGATTACTTAATCAGCAATAACCTTTTTGATTCCATCTGAGAGCCGGCCTTTAATCTGCAAAAATATGTTCCGCTTGGTAATTGACCTGCATACCAATGGCGGATGTGTTTTCCGGCAGGAAGTTCTTCCGATAGAACTGTTGCGACTTCTTTTCCCAAAACATCGAATACTTTCAACGATACAAATGACCGATGAGGTATTGTGAATGAAAAAGTCGTAGACGGATTAAACGGATTCGGGTAATTTTGGAATACGTAAAATTTTTCCGGGCTTGATTCGGATCCAGACACGTCGGTCGGGAATCTCAGCAATGATCTCGAATTGCTGTAATCTCCGTATCCGGCTGTGTTGTATGCCCTGACTCTCCATGAATAGTTCTGCTGTATTGAACTGCCGGGGACAAACAAAGTGATCGCTGTGTCTGAAGTAACAGTGGTGAATGTTGAGTCGCCTGTAAGTTCCAATTCGTACGATGTAACAGCCGGAGAAGACATATGCCAGATGAATTCCACGCTTTCATCTGTAGCGGCTCCGCCATCAGGCGGGCTGAGTAATGTCACTTTTTCAGGAAGGATGGCTGCAGTAGTAAAATTCCATGTTTCAGACCAAATACTTGTGCCGCCTGCATTTTTTTCATTTACACGCCAGTAGTATTTTATGCCGGGTGAAAGTCCCACAACTATTCTTGATGGTGCAACCAGAGTTGAATCGTTCACGATCGTACCGGTAAAAGAAGAAGATTCTGAAACCTGCAATCGATATGATAGAGCTTCAGGTACCGGATTCCATTCAAGCGCAGGGTTTAACGGCTGGTCAATTGCGTTATCAGCCGGTGATTTGAGTGTCGGCTGAGGTTGAATATCACATACATCGCCCACTCCGTCAAAATCTTGATCGGACTGGTCATAATTGGAAGTGTACGGACAATTGTCACATTCATCGAAAGCACCATCCTGATCTGTATCGATGCCTCCTGTGAAATAACAGGATTGATCTGTGACTACTTTATATAGAGTGAAATTTTGGGGGCTGAATATCAGATCTCCGCGTTTTGTTGACGGAGTAACTGTTCCGCTCCATCCGTCAGGCAGCTGCTGATTATAATTGCCGTTTGTGTCAGTTACAGCAGTCCCGCCGTCATTCGAAAATGAGATCAGGACGCCTGTAATAGGTTCATCTTTACAAGTTTTAACCGATCCGGAAATTACTGCGGAATAAGATGATGCTGAAATGCACAGCATAAGGAAGAGTATAAAGGTTTTCATAAAATTTCCCGTATATGGTAATGAATAATAGAAAAGCCCCGAGATAGATATCTAATTTATTCTGCATGAATAAAGCGGTAAATCTTGTATGGTTATGCAAATAAAGATATCCGCTTTTACTCAGGCGGAATTAAGCATGTAAAACAAAGTAACTCCGAATTACAACGAAAAAGTGTAATTACTTTTCGAATAAATAGCAAGGGCTTAATAAATGTGGGTTCTTTGCGTAAAAAAACATTAATTATCAAGGATAATTTTAAGCACTGAATAAACTGAGCTTTATATTTTTCGAATGTGCAATTGCTCCAATGTTCTAAAAGAACATAGAATTATTTTTAAATATTTATATAAATAAAAATGGAACAAAATTTCATTTGTCATTCCCGCATGTTTCTAGTCCGTTTCGATTTTTGTATCGAAACGCGATCTCGAAGAAGTCGGATGGGAATCTTAAAAAGTAAATCACCCCTATGCTCCGACTCCCCTAAGGACGCAGGTCTTAACCATGCCCCGGTTATTATCCCACCTTGGCGCGTAACCGGGGCATACTATTTTAACTTTCCTTATTCAGGGAAATAATTTAAATTTAGGATGTTTGAGCTTCTAAGCCTCTGAAGTTTCAGGCAAGCAAATGCCCCGGTTTCTCCTTCAAGTGAAATACCTCCGGGGCATTGCTTTTAAGCGTCAAAAAAACCATATTTATTACGAGGCTTATCTGACAGGTGGAGATCTAAGAAAAGTAAGTTTCAAGCGTCAAGGGTATTTCATGTTTAATAGTTATAAAAGGTTGAATGAATCGACTTTAATATGTGATAGGCGGTAGCATAAAAGGATACTATTATGGAAAATAATATCACTTTTCCAATTCTGACTTTTATAGTCGGTGTTATTATAAAACATCTTTGGGATCGCTTTATTCGAAGAATAGCTGTACTAAACTACACAATGTCTCATCATTATTTAGGAAGTTCGTCGGAGGATCCACTTTTTGGCTCGGTGAAAGTGTTATATAATGGTAATGATGTAAAAAATCTTTACAACATTTTTATAACTCTTTCGAATGAAGGTGGTCGTGATCTTACTAATCTAGAACTAAATTTGAGTTGCGATGTCCAAAGCGCTATTCTCATCTCCTATGCTTCAAAGAAAGCAAGTTTAAATCAATTAGAGTTTACTGAGAAGTATAGTAAAATACTAAACAGTGATGATCCCAATTTAGTCTCTTTAAAATTTCACAAACGTGACTATATTATACCTGTTCTGAACCGTGGACAGCAAATTGATATTCTTTTGCTTACGACAAATTTTGGTGGTAATAAGCCAGAAATATTTGTTGGATGTGATCACACGGGTGTGAAAATGAGGCTGCGTAAATTACCTCCACAAGTTCTTTTCGGTGAGTCATTAAGACTGTCTTCCTTTATTGGATTAATCTTTGCACTAGTTTTCTGTTATTTACTTTCTATATCATCTATTTCAGTATCTGTAGTAGCATGGTTAGCATTTCTAATTGGAATCTTTGCAACATTTATCGGTTGGGGTACAATTAAGATATTTAGGCTTGTTAGAAAAGTTCTTTCATAGCTTGTTAAATGCTACCATATAAGCACTTTTAAAAGAATCCTGATGAAAAACATCGGGACAAGTAAGTCAAGAGGCAGAATGAATGAAGTAATGTGTATGTAGTGAAAAATAAATATTCAAGATTGGTTCATATAAATTATTTTTAAATAGTAACACTAATATTTTAGTTAAAAGGAGGATCATGCCATTCTCTATAGAGGATCTCAAAGCGAATTTTACTGATAATGCAAAGGCTGAATTCGAGCATTCTGTCAAAGATTACGCTGACAAACTTTCTAAAGAGGCAAGGAAGCGGGCCGAGAGGCTTGGTGTTGCGGGAGATCTACCTCTTGAAATATCCTTTAATCATCTCGAAGAAGCCAAATGGATCCTTCAGCTTCGAGGTTTGAGCAGACGACGTCGTTGGTGGTTAAGTATTACACAGGCATTCGAATATATATTCAGCGCAACTGCTGGTATTGGTGCATCCAACTTTAGCTATCAATGGGGCCAATTATTATTCATAGGTTCACTCGGTCTGGGACTTGTTCTCTTTGTCATTCGACTCAACAAAGAAAGTGAAATTTAGGAGTATATATGCCACAACAACAAAATGTCAAATCAAACAAAGTAACATTCACCAAAGGGGCCGAACAGGCGTTATCGAAGATGCAGAATCAGATGACATTAGATCTCATAGACTATTACAGGCAAAAGAATTTCTATAATGAATCTGATGTCATAGAAATTACTGCTAACGATGTTACTATGTTCTATCGAATGCTGGAGATAAAACGAGCAAGCGGAGAAGAACAACATTCTTATCGGCGCAATTTTCAACAATTGATTTTACGAGTTTACAGTATTGCCGGATTATTATTGATGATTATTTCTATACCGTTAGCATTGGTACCTAGTCTTTTTACACAAATTATAGAGCAATATCGAAATAACCCAGTTCCATTTTTACTATTTCTGATCGGTCTCTCTATATTCTCGGTATCAATATTTACTAAGTACTATAATAGTTTTAAGCGTCATCAACAGAAAGAATGAGTCTGGTAAGGTACGTATAGATGCAGTGAAGAATAGTTATAGAAGAGGATAATATGCCTTTTATCAAAATCAGGAATAAAAAAGGAACTGCAAATAAATTTCCACCCCCTGGATATACGAGCTGGCTAGACTTTTGGGAAAAGAAAAAAGGAATGGGCGCAACTAAATGTGAAGTAATGTTATGTGCCAAAAAACCAGATGTGGGAGGGCATGTAATAAAAGTCGGCGGAGGTAAAGAGGAATATATATTACCAATGTGCTATGGCTGCAACAACAAACCCGAAGACGAAGTATTTAAAGCTTGGGATAGCGATTTGGTGGCGGTGGAGTGAAACAGGGTGCATTGAAGAAGAAGATACGGCAATAAATTAGAAATAAAATCTATAGATGAGAGAGGTTATACATGGCAATATTTGATAATCAATACAAATTAAAAGGAATAATAATTGGTCTTAGATATGGACCTTTATTTTCCATCGAGTCAAAGTTAGGTGAAATTATAGATGGGATAATATATGATCAAAATTTGATTTTTGGGAATGATTATTTTAGTTCAGTTCTCGGAGTTGGTAATGAGAGAGAACTTATCAATGAAAAAACAAAAAACAAAATAAGATTATCACATCAAGATATTATTCTTTTCTATAATATAGCAGATACAGAAAAAGAAAGCTCTATTCATCAAATAATTGATGGTTATCAAAATTTGTTGTCAGGAGTTTTAAAAAATGCTGGTCTTAACAAGATATTAAGAATTGGTCATATTTCTCAATATGAGGTTCTTTCTCCCGAAATCACCACTTCTTATCTTGCATCAATGGCTGAAAAAGCGATTGATGGTACGGATGAATTCTGGGTTAGATTTGTTAAAAAGTTAAAAACACCACAAAAAAAAGGGATTAATGATTATGATAATGTTATTCAGACCATCATGCATCCTGAAAATAAAAATATTTTAAAAATAGAGATAGACTATCAGACTTATTTTATACCACCATTAGAGAGTACATTACAACTAAAATTTAAAGAATTCATCACTAGTGTGAAGAATTATAATGAAAACCAATTCAACGAATGGTTGAATAAATATAATGGTAGGACAAATGACTAGCAGGGGCAATAAAAAAAAGCAACATTTTATGGAATCGATAAAAGATATTCCGATACCTCGTATTTCTCAAGAACCAACTGTTTCTGGACAGAATATTACAGGTGGTTCTAGTGATACTACAGCCCCAGAAATAATCCCGATAAAAATACAAAAAAGGCCAGGGTACCAATGGCAATTATTGAAGGAGCACTTTAGAACTCATTGGCTAGCATATGTAATTGGACTTGTAGTTACGGTCATAGGAGGTTTTTTGGTAAAATATTTTGTCGAAACACCAAGCAAAGTTGCTGTTAATGAAGAGAAAATCATCAGATTAGAGAAAGATGTCGAAAAAAATACTATCGATATACAAAAAATTGAAGATAAGACAGAAAATAAAATCGAAAAAATTAAAGAAGATCTATTAAAAACTAAAGACGACGTGAAACGAATAGAATATCAGATTGACAAAAAGAAAAAATAGTACATTGTATTTTGTTTCTGAGGATCAACAAGTTTATATCTATTGTCATGGGTTAAAGCCTACTTTTTAAAAGTAATTTATTTATTTTTATTGGAGGAGTCTTTTATGAAACTTACCACTGACCTTATTGCAATTGTTAGGACTGGTTGTGGTCTTACAATTGATGCAAAAAGCATATTAACAACTGATTTGATTGCTATTGGTAACGCAGGAAAAGGAAATATTGTTTTAGATCTTAGATAGAGTTAATAAATACCAGCCTTAGGCATGCATTCGCTTATTAAGTCTTTAGTAGAATAACAAGCTGCGGAGACAACAAGCATCGATTCATTTGTTTGAGGTGAAATTACAGCAATTAAAAGGAGTCCGATAGTAATGATATTAGCAATAGTGACCACATTTACTTATGTATTATTATCAGTTATAGCGATATTTCTTACTAGTCATAGAAAAACGTATGCCTGGAAAATTAAATTCTATATCTTTATTATTTTTAGTATACTTTATTTTGTTTTTATAATTATTGAAAAATCATACTCAATCAAAAAAGAAGAAGAACTCCAACGGCAATTAATAAATAAGAGTGAAGAGATAATCTCAAAACAAGAGGAAAAGATTAACGAATTAGAACAATTTTCTTTAACATCGCTTGATTTTCTTCATCCAACATTTTATAGAGAATATCCAAACTTTAGATTAGGTTTGATGTGGTATTGCCTGCGTTCAATAAAAGCTTCTGATTTCCATTTCCGTCAGGATCTGATATTACATCCAAGAAATTATGCATCAATATATAATCGAGGAATTCTCCTTGCCATAGATAGTAATTTCAACGAGTCTTTGTCGTTATTTAAGTCTATCCCAACTATGAATCTCTCGGAAAATAAAAGGGAATTAATTAATCTATGGATTATAACCTTAACTAATTATTCGACTAATCACAAATTTGTTGTCCCTGATTCAACGCAATGGGATTTATGGCGTTTTCCTTTGCGATAAATATTTAAGGTAAGGAATCGATAATCTTCGATCTGTTTTAAATAGGTAATTGACATTCTCTCAGTAAAAAATTAGATTAGCGGTAGCAAATAAAAATTAGTTAAGTGTAATTCAATCACAAGAAGCCCCGGTTCTCACGAAAGTGAGGATCGGGGCTTTTTTATTTTCTACCAAACGCAATGAAAAAAAATATCTCACCTTTTTCCTTACCGGAATTCTCTTCGGAGCTGCAATTTTTTTTGCTCTTTATAATTACGGCACACCGCCAACGACTCCCACAGAATCACAACAAATCCTTGATGATGTCATACAGGAATGGATTGTACCCTCCGATTCAAAAAAGGTGCTAGTGCTCGTCTCTTTTTAGTGGTCGTATTTATTAAAATGCAATACTAGTACCACAACAAATAAGAGATATTGTATTTAATAAGGTATAGTACCACAAAAACAGTATATATTACTGTCACAGAATACAAGATTATTTAGTCGAATCGGCACTACTTATTGGAAATATCATTGGATTCACTTTCTGTCTAAAATAATATCTGAATTCGTATTATTTTCGGACCATGGTACAAGTGTACCAAAACCATGGCACAAGTATACGACGTAATGTAAGGGGTAAACTTGTACCATGGTCCGAAAAGTATTAAGTGATTGATTTTTAAACACTTAACTTTTATACATGTACCATGGTCGTGGGAGAAAATGATAAAAATGGGAAATCAACGTTATACATGTACCATGGTTGCTATCGATTTTGAATTGAAATCGCAAAATCGCTGCAAATGCAGTACAGCGATTATTCGCTGAAATCGGCATTTCAGCATGAAAAATTCTCTGACTTAATGTCATTTTTAAATCGATCCTCGCTGATCAAATCTAATTAAATCCGGCCGCGGTATTGATTCAAATACTTTTTCATTTCCTGTGATCTGAGAGATGTGAATATAACGAACCGTGCATCGGCAATTATAATCTATCGGCGGTATCGGAACCTTATCGATTCTATAATAGCCCTCCAATGGAATGTGACGTGAACGACTATCATGAACCGCGCTGTATTTTGCCAACGGAAAGCGGTCTTTCATCGATTCAACTTGTTCATACGATCCAATCGAATATGCAGCAAAAATATTTGTTCGAAAAACCGTCTGCAGGTGTCTTGTGGACGTTCCAGTAACACCGAAAGAGTCGAAGATCGAATTGACATTGCGTTTAAATTCGTCGAACGGCGTACCTTCTTCGAGCGCCTTTATCAACGCATCTTTTATTGATTGTTTTATTGCATCCGATTCTGTGCCGGCTATTTCGAATGCCTTTTCCTTCAGATATTTTACGGCTTCCGAAGGTACTAAATCGAAAGATAGTCGGACGGTATCATCGCACGCGAACCAAGTTCCAGGATAATCCTTTAACGCAATGGTGCTAAAAACAATGTCTTTATTGGCTATTATACTGCGGCCAAGCGCATCAGCGGTAGATAAAACGTTTTGAATATACTTAGAGAGCAAACTGACAAAATTGTCGCCCGAAATATTATCAATTTTTTGCCTTACAGATTCGTAATTATCGGAGTTTTGAATGGCTTTCGAAAGCCCTTCGATAAACTCATTATAGATGGGTATAGCATCTTTAATTGCATTATCGCTTAAAACCTCGACGCGCTTTTCATAGTCTTCGTCTACCGGCGCATCAGAAGTTTTTTTTTCACCTCAATATCGTCTTTGGCTGTTATCGGCGCACCAGGAAATTGCGACTGCAATCGAGGCGTGAGAATCTCGTCTTCTTCATCCTTTGGATTCGGCAACGGACGTCCATATTTTTCTTTCACATACTTCTGGCTTAACGGATAGCCCATGGTCTGCAGTTTAATATCAATCTCGGCTTCTTTAGACAAGTCTAACGCTTGGCTTAGATCGGTTTGATAGTAAGGATATTCTTCCTGTGGACCGTGATTCATATCCACGTAAATCTTTATAATGTCGTCAGTGACTGTCTCATCGACTACTTGGGCATCAGCTTCCACAAGCTCCTGTTTAACTTCTTTTGCCATATCTTCCTGCCCAAGCTTGCCTGGTGTTCCTGTCGTCGTTCCAGTATGACCGAGCACGCATTCGGTTGCTTCGCTATTAACAAAATCTTTCAAATCGCCATAAACCTGATGAGACTGTGCCGTGTTTTTCATCTCGGCAAATTCAATGATTGAATCCTTGGATATTACAGCAGCTGAATCTGTCGCCAGGCCTTCGACCGCCTGTTCAAGCAATAGTTTTTGTTTTTCGGCATCGACGCCCGAAGGATCGTATTTACCGATACGATAACCGAGAAGTATTTCGCCGAATTTTACCCACCATTTCACGTCATAATTCTTAAAAAGCCATAAGTATGTGAGTGTCCTTAATAATGAAGTACGAGCCGGATTCCCGCTGCGAGCTTTGCAGTATGTAACTATAAAACGTCGCCGCAGGATTGGATTATTGTCAATGGAAACGCCGTCGGTATTTGCTCGCGATAATTCATCGGCAGGCACCAAATCCCGATAGGAGTCTATTTGTTTGGGATCGATTATCATCCGGAGTTCTTTCGGATCCGAATAAGGATCGGATATTTTTCCAAACCGGAATTTTTTCTGATGGACGTGTTCAATATTACTTACTACCAGTTTGTCTCCTTTATACTTCCAGATCAACTGGCACACAGAAAATCCTTTCGGCACGGCATCGAGCATATCGGCCAGAGAATTTTTCCAACCTTTGATGCGCTTTATCATTTTGTCGACGTCATCGGCGATCTCGATGTCTTTCGGGTTGTCTGAAGCCGGTATAATAGAATAATTTCTCCTTGTAACGGCCAACCTCCGCGCCTGGAATATCGCCTGCATATGTCCGTCTTTTTCCAGCATCTCTTCGAATAATTCCATCTGACGATAAACGTCTCCACTGTCGGCATCACGAAGAATTGATGCGAGTTTTTCCGGCGTTAAGCCCTTTGATGGATAAGTAGAGTACCGGTCGAAAATACCGACGGTTGAAATCTCATCGGTCAACCTCTTTTTATCCTTGTTTGTGATTTTATTAAATAATTCTGCAATCATAACCACCTCAAAAATTAATTGCGACAGAAGCTATTATTTGCGGATTAGTCAAAAAATTCCAGCGGCCGCCGAGACCGATGCTATAACAATCGGATTTGTAATATGCTGCAGCTGAAAAGCCGTATAAATCGATCGTTACGGCCGGGAATTGTATGCGACCATACCAGGTGGCAAAAGACATGCCAAGCATCGGTGAAACCAACTGATCTCGTGACGGCGAGATAGTTAATCCCACAAGCGGAGATAATGTAAGCTGAATTACCGGCGGCAGATAGGTAGTCTCTTCGACCGAAGCGATCTTGCCATATCGATTGTCGACAAAGAAATTGCCGTTTTTTAATTCGATTAGTTTTATAGAATCCAAACAATCCTTGCCGGTAATAAAGATAATTCTCCTGACTTCGAGTTCGCTCGTTCCGTTTGGCAATTCGACCGGAGGTTTTTTGGGATTCTCTATCAGAGGAAGAGATTTTGGACGGTAAGTCCTCTTGGCAACCTTCGCGAAATTCGTATCCGGAGGTGTTTCGATTCTGACGACATCCGGCGACTGTGTGGAGCAATCGCCTATGCGTAGAACGATAATCAAAACGACCACGGCAATAAAGATATAAGCGATATATTTAATTGTGTCTTTCAGCCAAAACCTCTTAAGTATTTTTCAAGACGCGTTTTCATAATTTGCCGCACGTATTTTTTATTAATATCGATTCCAACAGCCTTTCGTTTCAACTTCAATGCCGCGAGTAGTGTCGTTCCGCTTCCTGCAAAAGGATCAAGAACGGTATCGCCCGGTTTTGTTCCTGCCTTTATGCAAATCATCGGTATATCTTCCGGGAACGTCGCATAATGCTCAAAGCGCGAATGTTTGAGTGAAATAATCCATACGCTGCGCCTATTGCGAGTTGTCGGTTTTTTATCTGCCCATTTAGCAGTACCGCGTTGTGGATGGCCCTGCAGAGCAGAATATCGGTGAAGCGTCATAGCACGCCGGGCTCTCTGAAGGCTTTCAGGCTTTATAGGTTCGGCGATAGCCTTCTGGTCATAATAATACTTCCTGGATTTTGCCAACAGGAAAATATATTCATGCGCTTTCGTCGGACGGTCAGTAACGGATTCGACCATAGGATTAGTTTTATACCAGATGATGTCGCTCCGCAAATACCAGCCAGCTTGCCTCAGTGCAAATGCAACAGACCAGGGAATACCTACCAGGTCTTTTGGTTTTAAACCTAACGCTCTGTAATTGACGGGAAGTTTTTTTATTGAGTGCAATGAGCCGCGATTTCCGCGTTGTGTTTTTGACAGAGTCGAAATCTTCTGTCCGCAGCTTTGAGCGCTGCCGATATAAGTATCGCCGAGATTAAGCCAGAGAGTTCCATCGTCTTTTAAAACACGTTTAACTTCGCTTAAGACTGCAACAAGCTTCGAAACGTATTCGCCTGGTGTAGATTCCTGGCCGAGCTGGCCTTTCACTCCGTAATCACGCAGCGCCCAGTACGGGGGAGAGGTTACGACGCATTGCACGCTTCTATCCGGCAGCTTGCGCAGCTGTTCGTAAGCGTCGCCCTGGAGGAGTCTATATTTCATTTGAAGGCTCCTTTCCCGGCTTATTCGATAAAGCAGGCAGCTTATAATTGCTGATCAGCAGCTCCTTTCGCATATCGGAATTTTTCTTCTTTGGTAATGACACCCTTACATTGATTTTTTTTATGTTAAAACCTTTGAACAGCTTGCGAACCATTTTATGGTCATTCGAAGAAAGCAGGAATTTGCCCTGGATCTTCGATAGTATGCCGTATAATTCCTGCCAGTCCTCGTCTGAGAGCAGGTTATAATTGGTACTGCCGCCTGTCGTATCAGGATAAGGCGGATCGCAATAGAAAAACGTTTCCGGCGAGTCGTAATTCTTTATGCAATTTCTAAAATCCAGGCACTCGACATGGACTTTAGAAAATCGGTCGGAGACTTCATCCAGATGTTCCCGCGCCTGCGTAACGGAGCGAATGCCGCTGCGTGCTGTCCCGAAATGCTCGCCTCTGCCTCCGAAAGAATCTGCTATCTTTACCCAGAAGACGAATGCACGTTCTACTTCGTCCGGAGACCGCTGCGCCTTTTTAAGCTCATTCCACAGGACG
>JAFGLB010000001.1 GCA_016928255.1 Bacteroidota bacterium | reverse complement strand
TGCTGCAACGTATCCAATGCAACGCCTACCATAATAAGCAGGCTTGTTCCGCCAAAGAACGACGCAAAACCCGGAGTTACTCCCAGCTTTATCATAAGAGTCGGAAGGATAGCGATCAATGCCAGTGCTATCGAACCCGGAAGCGTAATTTTTGTTAAAATATTATCTACAAATTCTGCCGTATGCTGGCCCGGGCGAATACCTGGAATAAATCCGCCCTGTTTCTTCATATTATCTGCGACGTCTTTCGGATTGAAAGCGATAGCAGTATAAAAATATGTGAAGAAAATAATCATCAAAGCATATACGATAGAATAGGTCCACGATGTATAACTAAACCATTCATTTAATAACTCATTCATAAATTCATTTTCCGGAAAAATAACCGAGACAACAATCTGTGGTACAAACATAATTGCCTGCGCAAAAATGATAGGCATAACACCGGCAGTATTAACACGCAGGGGAATATACTGCGTTACACCGCCGTAGACTTTTCTTCCGACAACACGTTTTGCGTACTGAACCGGAATACGCCGTGTACCTTGTGTAATAAGAACAACACCTGCGACAATAAATCCCATAAGAACGAATATTACAAGCTCTACAATAAGGTTTCGTGTGCCGCCTGCAACAAGCTGGAATTCGTTCAGTATTGCATCGGGGAAACGCGCAACGATACCTATGAAAATTATCAACGAAATTCCGTTGCCGATACCGCGTTCAGTAATCTGCTCGCCGAGCCACATCATGAATATAGTGCCGGTTGTAAGAATTATCATGGTGCTAAAGTAGAATCCGGGTCCCTGTATTCCAAGCGGAACTATCGGATTTCCGCCGGGGGCGACACTCATAAGTTTTGCCACAACGCCTGTTGCCTGCATGAGTGAAATCAAAACCGTGCCGTAACGGGTATATTGAGTTATCCTTTTCCTGCCTTCTTCTCCTTCCTTCTGCAGTTTTGCAAAATAAGGGACCACTGCACCGAGCAGTTGGATAACGATAGATGCACTGATATAAGGCATAATGCCGAGTGCAAATATGGCTGCGTTACTGAAGGCGCCTCCGACAAAGAGGTCGTATAATCCGAAAAGAGTGTTTTCGGATGATTTTCGGATGGTATCCGCCAGGAGAACTGCATCTACGCCGGGAATAGTAATATGCGATCCGATACGTACGATAACCAGCAGCAGAGCCGTAAACAGCAATCTATCGCGCAATTCCTGGATCTTAAAAATATTCGTAAAAGTTTCAGTCAGCTTACTCATGAGTTCGCGGTTGTCTTTGTAAGAACTGTTGTTTTTCCTCCGGCAGCTTCGATTTTCGAAATCGCCGATTTACTAAATGCATGTGCTGTAACATCCAATTTCGTTTTTATTTCTCCGGTGCCAAGTATCTTGACCGGAATATTCTTCTTTGTCGTTGTTCCGATTTTAAAAAGAATCTCAGGTGTTACCACTCCATTTGAAATTTTCTTTTTTTCTGCAAGCGTTCCAAGTGTTGCTACGTTTACTATCTGCATTTCGACGCGGTTACGCGGTGTAAATCCGAATTTAGGAATGCGCCGTGTAAGCGGCATTTGACCGCCTTCAAACCAGAGTTTAAATTTGTGTCCGGAACGTGCTTTTGCGCCTTTATGACCCTTGGTTGCTGTTCCTCCATGTCCCGAGCCCTGGCCGCGGCCGATTCTTTTAGTTTTCCTGCGCGAACCTTTCGCCGGCGTTAAATTGCTGAGAATGTCTTTTGCCATTACGATACCTCTTCCACTTTGACCAGATGCCTGACCCGGTTAATCATACCGCGGATTTGCGGCGTGTCGTTTTTGATAACAGAGTAATTCGGTCTGCCGAGTCCTAAAGCTTTTATTGTACGCTTGGCAGCTTCAAGATGGTCAACAATACTTTTAACTTGTGTAATTTTAATTTTTTTCTGTTCCGGCATAGTACGTATTCACCAAATTTTATTGAAACATTTCCTGAAATGTTATTCCGCGGCGTTCGGCAATCATTCTTGCATCAGAAAGACTTAAGAGCGCCTGCATTGTTGCTTTAACAACGTTATGAGAATTAGGCGAGCCCATTTGTTTAGTAAGCACGTCCTTTATACCAGCCATCTCGAGAACAGCACGTACACCGCCGCCTGCAATCAGGCCTGTGCCCGGAGCGGCCGGTTTAAGCATCACCCTTCCTGCTCCAAACTTACCGATGACCGAATGAGGTATAGTACCTTTCACAATCGGAACATGAAAAAGACTTTTCTTTGCATCGTCTGTTCCTTTTGCTATCGCATCCTGTACTTCATTTGCTTTTCCAAGGCCGATACCGATATGACCGTTGCCGTCGCCCACAACGACGATAGCATTGAAGCTGAAACGGCGTCCGCCTTTTACTACTTTTGCAACACGGTTGACATTTACCAGCCGTTCTTTTAGTTCAAATTCGCCTGCTTTTACTTTTCCCATGTTTTTCATTCTATATATATGAAGTTAGAATTTCAGTCCGCCTTCGCGTGCGCCGTCTGCGAGTGCTTTTACGCGTCCATGATACAAATAACCGCCTCGATCAAAGATCACTACTTTTATATTCTTCTCAAGTGCTTTCTTTGCCGCTTTGATTCCAATAAGTTTATACCGCTCTATCGGCGTTTTCGCCTGCTTCACATCATCGCGAAGATCTTTTGATAAAGTCGACACAGACAGCAGTGTCTTTCCATTTGTATCATCGATAATCTGCGCGTAAGCATGTTTGGCGCTTCGGAATACAACCAAACGTGGGCGTTCCGGCGTGCCTTTGATTTTCATTCTTATGCGCGAATGCTTTTTTTCCAAGCGTTGTACTGTATTTTTTTGAATCATAATGCTTTCTCTTCCTTACTCCGTCTCATGCTTTACTTTGCAGCCGTTGCGGCAGCTTTTCCAGCCTTACGCCGTATATATTCACCTTCGTACTTGACACCTTTACCTTTATAGGGCTCGGGCGGTCTGAACGAGCGTATTTTAGCAGCAACCAAGCCAACCAACTGTTTATGAATACCGCTTATGACAATGCTTGTCTGTGTCGGTGCTTCGATTTTGATTCCTTCCGGTGGAGCAAATAAGATAGGATGGCTGAATCCTAAAAGGAGGTTCAGCCTGGTTCCCTTCATCTCGGCACGATAACCGACACCGACGATTTCGAGTTTTTTTGTAAATCCTTCATTGACACCGTTAATCATATTCTGAATCAATGCCCGCCATAATCCATGCAGTGCACGGTATTTTGCCAGATCAGATTTTCGGCTGAGAACTATCTGCTGGTCCTTTACTTCGACATTAATATCAGGGTGTACTTTTTCTTCCAGAGCACCTTTCGGTCCTTTAACGGACACGACACCTTCTTTAAGCGTTACTGTGATTCCTTTTGGAATCTGAATCGGTTTTTTACCAATACGTGACACTGTAATCTCTCCTCTTCAAACACTTACCATATATAAGCAAGAATTTCGCCGCCGACATTATTTTTTTTAGCCTGTGCATCAGTCATAACACCTTTCGATGTAGTGATGATTGCAACGCCCAGTCCGCCCAGTACGCGGGGCAGTTCATTGGAACCGCGGTATAATCTAATACCGGGTTTACTTATCCGGCGCAGTCCGGTAATAACCGGTTTCCCACCGTAGTACTTCAAGTTAATACGAAGAACATTCTGCTTCTTGTCCTCGAGAACCGTGAATCCGGAAATGAACTTTTTATCCAGAAGAATCTGAGAAATCGCTTTTTTCAATCTGGACGACGGGATATCAACCCGGCGGTGCTTTGCTTTCGCAGCGTTGCGGATTCTTGTTAAATAATCGGCAATAGGATCTGTTTTAGACATCGATTGAACTCTCTTTAATTATTGTGCTACCAGCTTGCTTTACTGACACCTGGAATTTTGCCTTCGAGCGCCAGCTTACGAAGGCATATTCTGCAGATACCAAATTTTCGATAATAACCGCGTGAGCGGCCGCAAATATTGCAACGATTATGTTGCGACACTTTATGTTTCGGCGTTCTTTTCGCCTTTACTCGCATAGCTAAACGTGCCAAGCAAACTCCTTTACTTTACTTGTCTGGGGTTACGGGTTGAATAACTTCTTGCCGTTTTACAAACGGTATGCCAAGTTCTTTTAATAATTCATACGCTTCCACATCGTTCTTGGCTGTTGTAACGAATGTAATGTCCATTCCACATATACGTGTAACTTTATCAACATCAATTTCCGGGAAAATAATCTGTTCTTTAACTCCCATTGTATAATTGCCATGCCCGTCGAACGATTTATCCGAGACGCCTCTGAAGTCACGTACACGAGGCAGCGCAACGCTTATTAATCTGTCAAGAAACTCGTACATCTTTGCTCTTCGCAGAGTGACCCTGCACCCGATGGGTAGATTTTCACGCAGCTTAAAATTTGATATTGCCTTCTTTGATTTTGTAATCGCCGCTTTCTGTCCGGTTATCGCTTCCAATTCATGCACTGCAACATCCAATAACTTCGGATCCTGTGTCGCCTTTCCTACACCGATATTGACGGAAATTTTTTCCAGCTTGGGAACTTGCATCCTGGTTTTATACTGGAATTTCTTCATCATCGATGGAACGGTTTCTTTTTGATAGCGTTCAAACAAACGTGCAGCTATTCCTTTTTCCTGTCCGCCCGCGCCTGCATCTTTCTTGCCTTTGGACACCGGAGGAGCTGCTTTTGCCGATTTTTCTTTTTTAGGAGCTGTATCTTTTGCCATGTATCACTCTCTCAGAACATCTCATCGCATTGTTTGCAGATTCTCATTGTTTTCTTTTTGCCGCTCGTTGCATCCTTGATATGCTTATGCCCGATGCGTGTCGGTTTGCTGCACTTGGGGCAGACAACCATCACGTTCGATGCACGGATGCTTCCTTCTTTTTGAACAACTCCGCCCTGCGGATTCTTCTGTGAAGGACGTGTGGCTCTTTTTATAATGTTTACATTCTCAATAATTACCCGCTGCGTGTCGGGAAATACTTTTAATACTTTGCCCTGTTTTTTCCGGAACGCGCCCGAAACAACAAAGGCTGTATCATTTTTATGTATATGTAGATTTTGTGCCATAGTATTAAAGCACCTCAGGTGCCAAGGAAATAATTTTCATATATTGACGTTCACGTAATTCTCGTGCAACAGGACCGAAGATACGGGTACCGCGCGGTTCGCCCTGGGCATTAAGCAGCACGGCGGCATTTTCATCAAAACGGATATATGAACCATCCTTCCGCCTGATTTCTTTCTTGGTCCTTACAACGACGGCGCGTGAGACTTCGCCTTTTTTTACCGGAGCACCTGGAATAGCGCTCTTTACAGACACTACAATGAGATCTCCGACACCGGCATAACGCCTGTCATGACCTCCTAGGACCCGGATACATCTGACTTTTTTTGCACCCGAATTATCGGCAACTACTAAATTAGTTTCTTCCTGGATCATCGCTTTTGCCTACTTCGCTTTTTGAACAATTTCCACCAGTCTCCAACGCTTGCGCGCGCTCAACGGGCGGGTTTCCATAATCCTGACAATATCACCAATACCAGCTTCTTGTTTTTCATCATGCGCCATCAATTTGGTGGTCCGATGAAATATCTTTTTATACAATGTGTGCGCTACCTGCCGTTCAACTGCAACGACGATACTCTTCGTCATTTTATTGCTGACCACCTTACCGATACGGACTTTGCGCCTCGCGCGCTTAACTTTTTCTTTTAATGCTTCCGCCATTGTCGTCTCACATTACTTTTGTTGCTCAACCTGTGCAGGTTGCTTGGTTGATTTATTCAGTTGCCTATCGCGGAGAATTGTCTTGATTCGCGCTATCGTCTTACGAACATGACCTAACTTCATCGGATTCTCCAGCTGACCGATAACTTTCTGAAATCTCAGATGGGACAAGTTCTCTTCTTCATCTTGTATTCTCTTCTGCAGTTCCGCATCCGAGAGTTGTCTTAAATCATGTGCCTTCATTGCTTTACCTCTTATGCACCCTGATAATCAATACGGGATACAAATTTTGTTTTTATCGCAAGTTTATGTGCTGCAAGCTTCATGGCTTTTTCAGCTGTTGCACGATTAATTCCGCCTAATTCAAATAGTACCACACCGGGTTTTACCGGTGCAACCCAGAATTCCGGCGAACCTTTACCGCTTCCCATACGGGTTTCGGCGGGTTTCTTCGTAACTGGTTTATCCGGAAAAATACGAATCCATACTTTTCCTTCACGCTGCATTAAACGAGTCAATGCAACACGGGAAGCTTCAATCTGGCGCTGGGTAATCCATCCGGGTTCCATTGCCTTCAAGCCGAAATCGCCGAATGCAATCGTTGCTCCTCTTGTGGCTTTCCCTTTCATTCTCCCGCGCTGGGCTTTTCTGTATTTTACTCTTTTTGGCATTAACATAGCTTAAACCTCCTTAGGATCGCGGTCCAATTACTTCGCCATTGCATATCCACACTTTTACTCCAATGGTCCCGTAAATTGTATTCGCTGTTGCGCCTGCATAATCTATATCTGCACGAAGCGTCTGTAATGGAATGCGTCCATCTTTATAATGTTCCGTCCGGGCAATTTCCGCACCGCCGAGACGTCCGGCGCACATCACTTTTATACCTTCGGCACCCATGCGCATAGCTGCTGTAATCGACTGTTTCATCGCACGGCGGAATGATATTCTTCCTTCCAGCTGTCCGGCAATGGCCTCTGCCACAAGAAAAGCATCCAGTTCCGGGCGTTTAATTTCATGAATAAGAATTTTTATTTCTTTTGATGTTACTTTTTTCAGCTCTTCTTCAAGCTGTGCAATCTCTTTACCGCTTTTACCAATCACAATTCCGGGCCGCGACGTATGAATGGTTACAACTGCGCGCTTGGGAGTCCTATCAATCTGAACTCTTGCTATACCTGCCTTCTTCAAACGGCTTCGAACATAATTCCTTACAACAATATCTTCCTGCAGTTTTCCTGAAAAGCTTTTATCATCGTACCAGTTTGAATCCCATGCTTTCATTACGCCGAGGCGAAATCCTACCGGATGTGTTTTTTGGCCCAAGTGATCCTCCGATTAATTTTCGGTTTTTTCTTTTGTTTTTGTTTCTTTTTTCTTTACAACAGTTGTTTCTTTTTTATTTACAGCAACTTTTTTAACAGCAGCTTTTTTAACGGTGGCTGTTTTATTATCAGCCGCTGCTTTTGGTTTTGCGGCAGCTTTAATATTCTGCGCACGTTGTCCTAATATTATCGTTATATGATTCGAACGCTTTCTGATCCTGAACGCACGCCCCATTGGTGCAGGCATTATTCTCTTTGCCGTAGCCCCGCCATTGACATAGGCTTCCTTGATATAAAGAGTGGAAGTATCGATCCGGCCGCTCTCTTCTTTATTCTGGGCGTTAGAGATTGCAGAACGCAAAACCCTTTCGGCAGTTTTTGCTGCGTGTTTTGTTGTAAAGTGAAGAATGCTCAACGCTTCTTCCACTCCCTTGCCTCGAATCAGGTCAATAACCAGCCGCATTTTACGCGGCGATGTTTGTATATATCTATTAATTGCTCTTGTTTCCATTGTTCACTCTTCGACAAACAATCCTTATGCTGGTGACGTAGACTTTTCACTTTTGATACCGGGATGCGCCCGGAAAATCCGGGTCGGTGCAAACTCTCCAAGCTTATGACCAACCATTGCTTCATGGATATAGACCGGAATAAACTTATTGCCGTTGTGCACTGCAAATGTATGCCCGACAAATTCCGGGATAATAGTACTCGATCGCGACCAGGTTTTTATCACACGCTTCTGATTGCTCTTATTCAGCGCTTCCACCTTACTCTGCAATTTAAGGTCTACGTACGGCCCTTTTTTAATTGAACGACTCATAGGTACTTACCTATTACTTACGACGTTTAACAATATATTTATTTGATTGATTCTTTCTTTTACGCGTTTTCAAACCTTTGGCATACTTGCCCCACGGCGATTCGGGATGCTGTCCGCCGCCGCCGCTCTTCGAACGGCCTTCACCGCCGCCCATCGGATGATCTACCGGATTCATCGCCATTCCGCGCGATTGAGGCCGGATACCAAGCCATCGCGAACGCCCGGCTTTTCCGATACTTATGTTCTCATGGTCAGCATTACCAACCGCACCGATTGTTGCGTAGCAACCAGATCGGAATTTTCGGATTTCACCGGACGGCATCTTAAGCAGAACCCAGTCACCCTCTTTTGCCATCACCTGCAGCGAATTACCGGCACTGCGGCCTATTTGACCACCCTTACCCGGGAATATTTCAACATTATAAATAAATGTTCCCGCGGGAATATTCTTTAAAGGCAGTGCATTTCCCAAATCGACTTCTGCTTCTGGACCGGAGACAATTTTTGCGCCGACTTTCATTCCGGTTGCAGCGATAATATAACGTTTCTCGCCGTCGGGATATTGCACCAGAGCAATTCTTGCTGCGCGGTTAGGATCGTACTCTATCGCACTGATTTTTCCGACAATACCATGCTTATCCCGCTTAAAATCAATAACACGATAGCGCCGTTTGTGCCCGCCTCCGCGATGCCTTGAAGTAATACGTCCGAGATTATTCCTCCCGCCCGATTTTTTATTTGCTTCAAGCAGGGACTTTTCCGGCTCTTTTTTTGTTATTTCATCGAACGCCGAGATTGAATAAAATCTCGTCGCTGGAGTCATCGGTCTGAGTTTTCTAATAGCCATAGTTCTTTATACTTTCAAGATCAAACATTGCCGAAGTAATCAATTTTATCGCCTTCTTTAAGCGTCACTATTGCTTTCTTCCAGGTTTTGGTAAAACCATCAAAACGGCCGCGGCGCGTCATCTGGCTTTTATGCTTGCCTTTTATAAGCATTGTTCTTACGCTTGTCACCTTGACGTTAAATTTCTTTTCAATAGCCTTTCCGACTACTATTTTATTCGCCGAAATCGGAACTTCAAATGCATATTGACGTTTATCGCCAAGTTCTGTTATCTTCTCTGTAATAATAGGTCGAACGAGAATGCTTGCCATTTCCTATAGTCCTAGTTCTTCAAAGATTGTTGCAAGGAATCCACAGCGCTTTTTTGTATTAGAAGCACCTGATTCTTAAGAATATCAAATGTCGAAGCCTTATCAGCTTCACGGATTTCCAATTTAGGAATATTGCGCCCTGATTTTACCAATACCTGATTTGTTCCTTTTGTTAGCAATAGAGTCTTCTGCTTCTCGATTTCAAGAGCTTTCAGGACGGACGACATTTTTTTTGTTTTCACTTCATCAAATTTAAAATCTTCCACTACTTTAATAACGCCGTCTTTTGCTTTATAGCTTAGAGCGGATTTTCGTGCAAGCTTTTTGACTTTTACCGGCAGACTGACAGAATATTCATGCGGAGTAGGCCCGAATATTGAACCGCCACCTGTCCATAAGGGGGAACGGGTAGTTCCTGCCCGTGCACGGCCGGTCTTTTTCTGTTTAAATGGTTTCTTGCCGCCGCCGCTCACTTCACTCCGGCCTTTAACTTTGTGCGTACCCTGGCGTTTATTCGCCTGGATGCTTCGCACAGCTTGATAGATAGCATGATCGTTCGGTTTAATCTCAAAGATTTTCGGATCAAGCTCGACTGTCTCGCCGCTTTTTGTACCGTCTATTTTATAAACATCAACCTGCATAAGACCTATTCCTTAGAAAGCAATTCTCAATGATGCTTCTTTTCAATTTCCAAATATCCGTTAATCGCGCCCGGAACAGAACCGCGAATAATCAGGATATTAGATTCGGGTATGACCTTAACAACTTTCAGATTCTTCACCGTAACCCGCTGAAACCCCATACGTCCACCCATCCGGGTGCCTTTAAAAACGCGTGACGGATACGAGCTTCCGCCGATGGAACCGGGGGCACGAACACGATCGGACGCGCCGTGGGTTGTCATGCCGACTCCGCCAAAATGATGACGTTTAACAACGCCCTGGAATCCCCTGCCTTTCGATTTTCCGCTTACGTCAACAATATCGCCCGGAATAAACATATCAACCTTTATTTCATCGCCGGCTTTCAACTGAGTCCCGTTAAATCCCTTGAACTCGCGCATAAGCCGCAGCATTTTTGTCGCTGCCTTGGCAAAATGCCCCTTCAGCGGCTTGTTGATAAGACGTTCTTTCTTTTCTTCGAAACCGATCTGGACAGCTTCGTAGCCGTCTTTTTCCTTGGTCCGGACTTGAGTCACATAACACGGACCTGCTTCAATGACGGTGCAGGGAATTACTTCACCGTTTTCATCGAAGAGGCTCGTCATTCCAATTTTCTTGCCTAAAATACCACTCACTGTCTTTACTCCTTTGCGTCTATAACGCATGAGCCTTCGGCTCAGTCATACAGAGTGAAAACATTCAAAAAGTGACTGCTGTTTTCACCATAAACCTGCTTCAAATAACTATTTTCTGCTGAATTAGACTTTTATCTCAACATCGACACCTGCAGGAAGCTCTAATTTCATCAACGCATCAACGGTACGCCCCGTAGAATTGAGAATATCGATTAATCTTTTATGCGACCGTGTCTCAAATTGCTCGCGCGACTTCTTATCGACATGCGGAGAGCGGTTTACCGTATAAAGACTGCGTCTCGTCGGTAATGGAATCGGTCCCGACACTATCGCTCCTGTCGATTTCACAGTTTTGATGATCTTTTCTGCAGATTTGTCGATCAAATTATGATCGAACGATTTCAGCTTTATTCTTATTTTCTGTCCAGCCAAGATGGACTCCTAGACTACTCTCCGCTCTTGGGTTCTCCCCAAGAGCGGAATAAAAAAAATAATTTATTTTATAATTTTTCCTACAACACCTGCTCCAACAGTACGTCCGCCTTCACGAACTGCAAAACGCTGACCTTCTTCCATGGCGATAGGAGATATCAACTCGATATTGATTGCATCAAGATTGTCTCCCGGCATAACCATTTCAACTCCGGCCGGTAATTCTGCAACACCCGTTACGTCGGTTGTACGGAAATAGAACTGGGGACGATAACCTGTTAAGAACGGTGTATGACGTCCGCCTTCTTCTTTCTTTAAAACGTAGATCTGCGCTGTAAATTTTGTATGCGGAGTAACAGTTCCGGGCTTTACAACAACCATACCGCGTTCAAGTTCATTTTTCTCAACTCCGCGTAAGAGCAACCCTGCATTATCTCCGGCAACAACTTCGTCCAATTCCTTGCGGAACATTTCTGCGCCTGTAATGACCGTCTTTTTGTGCGCACCGAGACCGACTACCTCTACTTCATCGCCGACCTTTGCACGCCCGCGTTCCACACGGCCGGTTCCGACTGTACCGCGCCCTGTAATCGAAAACACATCTTCGATAGGCATCAGGAACGGCTTGTCAATATTACGGGCAGGCAGCGGAACATACGAATCTACTGCATCCATTAATTCCATAATGCATTTGAAACGTTCATCGTCAACCTTCGAATCCGCAGCAATCGCCGCTTCCATAGCCTTTAGTGCCGAACCACGGACGATTGGAATTTCATCGCCGGGGAAATCGTTTTGTTTTAAGAGATCGCGGATTTCCATTTCAACCAGATCAAGCAGTTCCGGATCATCAACTGCATCTACTTTATTCATGAAAACGATAATTCTCGGTACGTTCACCTGGTGTGCGAGCAGAATATGCTCACGCGTCTGCGGCATCGGACCATCTGTTGCAGCAACAACGAGAATAGCACCGTCCATTTGCGCGGCACCGGTGATCATGTTTTTTATATAGTCGGCGTGACCCGGGCAATCCACGTGTGCATAGTGACGTTTCTCAGTGGAATACTCGACGTGTGCAGTATTGATCGTTATACCGCGTGCCTTTTCTTCTGGTGCATTATCAATTGAATCAAACGTACGAATCTGTGAGAGACCCTTCTTGGCAAGCACCATTGTGATAGCAGCCGTCAGAGTGGTCTTTCCATGGTCAACGTGACCGATTGTACCAACATTTACGTGTGGCTTACTACGATCAAATTTTTCCTTTGCCATGTGTTGATCTCCTTATATTT
>JAFGLB010000197.1 GCA_016928255.1 Bacteroidota bacterium | reverse complement strand
TTAATTAATTTAACCATGGTAATGAAACGAGCACTAGTGCCATATCTGATAAACCTTACTTATAAAACACAAGATTATTTCTGAGAAGTGGCACTAGCTGTGCCTGATAGAAATAATATCGCCGTCTTTTACGACATATTCTTTTCCCTCAAGCCTCCAATGTCCGGATTCCTTCGTTTTTGAAAATGATCCGCCTGCGGAAATAAAATGTTCATAATGAACCACCTCTGCGCGGATGAATTTAGCAAAAAAATCGGTGTGAATTACTCCGGCCGCTTCCTGTGCGGTCATGCCGGTTTTTATGGTCCATGCCCTGCACTCGTCTTCGCCGACCGTGAAGAACGACTGGAGTCCGAGAAGAGCATACGCTTCACGGATAAGCGTATCAAGAGCCGATTCCTTAATGCCGTATTCTTCCATAAAAATTTTTGCTTCGCTATCGGGCAGTTCTGACATTTCCAATTCAATTTTTCCGAAGAAGGAAACGATTTTCGTGTTTTTCTTTTCTTTCTTCTCGCTTATAAGTTTTACTTGTTTTTCTAGCTCGCTTTTTTGTGATTCGTCGAAATTCAATGCGATAAGCATCGGTTTATTAGACAAAAGCTGATAGGTCTTTAATAAATGAAGTTCATCTTTTGAAAACTCAGCTTCTCGAAGCGGCTTTTCACTGTCGAGCAACTGCTTGCACTTTTCAAGCACCGGAAGTTCACGCTTTGCCTGTTCATCCTGTACTTTCATAAGCTGTTTTTTAATGCGCTCGATGCGCATTTCCACGAGCGACAGATCTGAAAGAATAAACTCAGTCTCGAACGCATTAATATCACGCAAAGCATCAATTGAACCGTCAGGGTGAGGGACTGTTTCATTGTTGAACAAACGAACCACCTGTACAAGAGCATCGTTCGATTTTACATTGGACAGGAAGTTAGTGGTAAACTTCGTTGATCCGGATTCGCCTTTTTTCAATCCGACGACATCGACAAATTCGATAGTCGCATGAACTGTATTCTTCGGCGTAAAAATTTCAACACATTTGTTGAGACGGGCATCCGGGATTTTAACAATTGCATGGTGTGCTTCAACCTTGGTCAGTGCGGTAGAATCAAGATGTACTTTTGTTATTGTCTGGAATAATGTGGATTTTCCCGAGGAAGGAAGTCCGACTATACCTATCTGCATTCTATATATTTCCTAAAATTATATATCATTAACTCAAGTGACGCTGTTTGCTGGAAATGTGTAATAAAAACAACTTTATTGCCACGAGCTTTAGCTCGTGGTTTAGAAAATCGTAAGTATTATCGGGTTTTAACCCATTTTCAAAAAAATTGTTGGGCTAAAGCCCACTCCGTTTTAATTACTCGGTTCCACGACCTGAAGGTCGTGGCAATTTATCTTCTCTGCGTAACATAATTATTAAACAATATAATGAAAAATTACTTTACTATGGCGTAAAAAATCAATATTTAAAAGATTTTATATGAGGATTTTATTAATGTGACGTGCGTCTCTGTACACTATTCCGCCTGCAGTAAATTTGGACTGTTTGTTTGTGAATTCTTTATATTTTGAGTTTTATTTATACTAATCATTTTGTACGATGTTATTTGACAATTAATAGGAGGAGTATATGAAACGAATATTTACTTATTCAGTTTCCCTGCTGTTTACATTGTTATCATTTGTTCAATTGATTAGAACACAGCCGATTATCGCCAATCATTCTTGTGTTGACCGCCTGCAGGTCCCGACTAACTGGATCGATAGTGCCAGAGCAAAACTGATTATTGCTTATGGACATACCTCACATGGCAACCAGCTGGTTAGAGGTATGGAGGCGCTTCTAGCAATACATGGCAGTATGTATGATTATAACTCAAATGGATCAGGCGGAGCAATGATTTTTCACGATGGAGCTATGGGAGGAGATGCGGGATATTATCCTGGTTGGGTGAACAATACAAGGAGCTATTTAGGAAAAGCGAATGTGAACGGACGCGGAACTAATAATCCCGATGTTAATGTGATAATGTGGTCGTGGTGCGGACAGGCATCCGACAAGAGCGGACAGATTATGATAGATGAATATCTCGCTCCAATGTCTCAGTTAGAAAGAGAATATTACAGTATTAAGTTCGTATATATGACGGGACATCTGGATGGAGGAGGTGTTGAAGGAGATCTGAATATTAATAATCAGCAGATCCGCGATTTCTGTCTGGACAGTAATAAAATCCTGTTTGACTTTATGGACATCGAAAGCTATGATCCGGATGGATTGGTAAACTATATGGAATTATATGCGAACGACAACTGCGATTACGACAGCGATGGAAATGAAAGCCTGGATGCCAACTGGGCGGCTAACTGGATTGCGGTAAATACTGAAAGTGAAATGATACAGGAGGCGGCAACGATATGCGACGATTGCTGTGACCACTCTCAAGGACTAAATTGCGTAATGAAAGGCCGGGCTCTTTGGTGGCTATGGGCACGCCTTGCAGGATGGAGCGGTGAAGAAAATACTGAGGTGGAAAGCAATAATATATGCAATACTTTCAAATTGTTGCAGAATTATCCTAATCCGTTTAATCCAAGAACAGTGATTAGTTATTCGGTACCGGCGGTAGGGACGTCATTCATGAAGTCCATAGAGTTAAAGATATACGACATACTCGGAAGAGAAATAGCTACTCTTGTTAATGAAGTTAAAAATGCCGGTAATTATTCAGTTGAATGGGATGGAAAGAACTCGGAGGGACTGCAGGTTGGCACAGGAATGTATTTTTATCGGCTGAAATGCGAAAACGGATTTATTGAAACAAGGAAAATGCTTCTGATAAAATAGTATCAAATGAAAAGGTTATCGGCAGGAATATTTCTATTCACGCAGATATTTCTTCTGCATATGAATGCGGCAACGCATTATGTGGATAAAAATAATCATGCCGCGAACGACTCAAACTCGGGTACAGAGAATTCACCTTGGTCGACAATAAAAAAAGCAGCCGATAATGTTTCAGCAGGCGATACAGTAATAGTCAAATCCGGCACATACAGTGAGAGAATTAGAATTAAAAATTCAGGAGCTGCCGGCGCTAAAATCGTTTTTAAAGCCCAGCCAAGACGTTCGGTGACAATGTGGGGATTTTATACAATCGATTGTAATTATCTCCGTATTGAAGGTTTTAATATTACTACCGATTCATCATTGACGGATTGGACAGATAGAGGCGGCGTATTTGTCCGCAGTGATTTTGTTGAGGTGGTCGATAACTATTTCTATAATATTAATTCAACTGCAATAAACGGGTTCTGGCATGAACCTTTTCCCCAATCTGCATACATAGCAGATAATTATATTTATCATTGTCAGTCAGGAATTACTATAACAGGAGGCGATTGGCTGGTCGAAAGAAACGAGGTTGACCGGTTATTTCAGTACGGTAACGGCGACTGCGACTATTCGAGATTCTTCGGCGATAATCATATTATCCGCAATAATTATTTTCACGGTACTGACTTTGACGAAATAGGCAGTGCGCATGTGGATTGCTTCCAGACTTTTACAAATAACGGCGAGCATGCATATAATATACTGTTTGAAGCTAATGTCGGTTACGACTTCCATCAGGCATTGATGGCCTCCAACATAGAGAACACCCCTACATCGCATTTCACTTTCCGGAATAATGTCTTTGCTCACGGCCGTGCATGGGGACTTTGCGTGTACAATGTTTCGTATATAACGGCAGAAAACAATACATTTGCCGATATTCAGTATCACGGTGCCGGTTTCCGCGATAACTCGACCGGCAACGTTATCCGAAATAATATTTTTTATAAAATAAGCTCAAGTTACTGGGCATCTGATGGAGGCGAAGTCTCGGGAGACCATAATCTTATTTTCGACGCTTCCCATCCGGCGGTTTTTGATGAATATAATATTCTAGATGAAGATCCTTTATTTGTTGACCCAAATAACAATGATTTTCATCTGCAGCCCGGATCGCCTGCTATCGATAAAGGCCAGACAATAGAGGATGTTGAATATGATTTCGACGGCAGGCATCGTCCCTGCAACGTAAGATGGGATATCGGGGCATATGAGTACTGGGATAAAAGCGACATTAATTTTACAGGCATACCCTTTCAATATCAGTTATATCAAAACTATCCAAATCCGTTTAATTCCTCAACAATAATTGAGACTTTTATTCCTTTTGACGGTTATGTAAAACTTGTAATTTATGACTTACTCGGCAGAGAAGTACGCGTTTTAATAGATGGAAACCTGACCGTCGGATTGCACAGAATTCCCTGGGATGGCAAGAATTCATCCGGCAAGGAAGTAAGCAGCGGTTTTTATTTCTATCGTTTGAAGAGCGGGACCGGATTTGTGAATACAAAGAAGATTGTCCTGCTGCGCTAGTTCATTAAAGCTGGATAAATAAAAAAAAACGCGGCTGGAAAATGGTTTAAAAATGCTATAAGGGCTCTACTTTATGAAAACTAAAAAATCATTATCTGCTTTTATCTTCGTATCGATTACGATCTTGATACCGTACTTGATCTATGCTCAGCAAATGCCGGATTATACAGGTCAGGTTTTTCCCCTGAACCATGCATTGAACATGCCGATTGATGCACTTCCCGTGCACACTAATTCGAATAATTACGTTGCCAGCATAGGTGCAGCTACCGGTATTCATCCGGATTTTGGTACTTATTACGAGGGGCGCTCCATGGGAATCTCGTATAATCTCGTGGGACAGGGACAGGCAATGATTTCATTGACTTTTGAATACGAAAGCGATCCGGGACCTTATCCGATACCCATACCGCCGCTTGTTGAGGGATTAAATTATTTTACAGACGATGATGAAGGTGACAGGCATATACTTGTCATAGATACAAGTGCTAAAAAACTATATGAAACATGGTACACCTGGCCGGCAGGGCATTCTATGGAAGAACCGGAAGACTGGGATACTTTTCCGCCGGATAATCCAAGTGATTGGTGGGCCGGAGGCGGAGCAGTTTTCGATTTAACGTCCAACGCACTTAGAGAAGACGGATGGACATCGGCAGATGCGGCAGGACTGCCGATATTCCCCCTGCTGATCAGATATGATGAAGTCGAACGTGCTTTAGCAGGCGATGGAGTGATTCACCATGCGATAAGATTCACCGTACGCACTACTCAACGCGCTTATATATGGCCGGCTAGACATTATGCTTCAAGTTCTACCGATCAGAATCGCCCCCCTATGGGTTTAAGGTTCCGATTGAAAGCAGATGTTGATATATCCAGATTTTCTCCACGCATGCAGGTTATTCTTCAAACAATGAAAAAATATGGAATTATAGTTGCTGATAATGGAGGCAATTGGTTCTTTCAGGGGACTCATGATGACAGGTGGGATGATGATGAGATCAATTCACTGAAAAGTATTCAAGGAAGCGATTTTGAGGCAGTGGATATAAGTGAATGGATGAGCAGGCCCGGATTCGATATAAACTCGGCTGCTGTACCCCCGGCATCCGGCACTTCAGTCATGCCCGCATTAAATGCTGATGTGCCAGATAATTTTATTCTCTATCAAAATTATCCCAATCCTTTCAATCCTAATACAGTGATAAGTTATAAGTTAAAAGAGAAAAGTAATGTGAAAATAATAGTATATGATATACTCGGAAGAAAAATTGCTGTTCTGGTAAACGAGATGAAAAGTGCTGGTGATTACACGGTTGAGTGGAACGGCATGAACTCGTCGGGACAGAAAGCCGGAAGCGGTGTGTATTTGTATAAGATGCAAGCAGGAGCTTTTTCACAATTTAAGAAACTCATCCTATTACGTTAAAGCTATAAATAACTTTTTAATATTTTTGAGTTAAGTTATAAAGCTAACGTAAGCATAACGAGATAATGTAATTACATATTGCTGGCAATTGGATAATTAAAAAGGATTGAAGAATCGCGAAAATGAAGAACAAATGTTCTATACTGCAGCGGATTGGATATTCATTTTATTACGTTTATATTTTATTCTTTTCAATATCAGCGCAGACAACCTATTATATATCGTCATCGACGGGAAATGATTCCAACAACGGCAGGTCAGAAACGACAGCCTGGAAGACACTGAATAAAGTTTCAATGACGGATTTTGAGACAGGCGAAAGGATATTGTTTAAACGGGGAGATACACTATACGGGGAGTTATCAAAGCCTCTATGGGAAAAAGGATATGTTGGCACTGCAACGAATCGTTTTTATATCGGTGCATATGGAACAGGCGATAGACCGATAATAATGATGGATTGCAGTAATCTGATTTGGAAAAAGAGAGCTGGATACGACTCGGTATATGCGGCGCCTGCAATAGGATTTTGTTATTCATCGTATGGCTACGAATATATATATGGCGAATTAACAAAAATGACGCAATACAGTGAAGACATATCTGATTTGGATGAAAAGGATTCGTTGTCTCGCTATCTCAATAGTTTAACACCATCGAGTTACGGCCCGGCACACAGAAATTCACCGATAGATACTGTCTATTGCAGGACACATGATGGACTCCCGCCAAGAGTCAAGATATTGCGGCAGAACATATTCAAGGCCGAGTATTTGACTATGGAGGATCTGGATATACGCAATGGCTTCCATGCGCTAAATCCATATCCTGCAAATAATTCGATATTCAGGAATTTGTATATGCGGAACTTTCTCGGGATAACATTTTTCTTAGCAGGTGGTTCGAGCAATAATTTGGTAGTAGCCTGCCGTGCGGATTCGGGCGCATATACTGCATTTTATTCCTGGTATTCACACAAGAATTTATACCGTTATGATAGTGTATATGTTATAAGAGATACAATTATGGGTATATACTCGAATATTGAGCAGGCCGGATTCGGTGGTGAGCGTGATACGGCAACGGTATGGGAGTATTGTTATGTAAACGGTGCAGATATGTCAGGGTGGGATACGTTTTATAATTTCAACGATACAATAAGATACTGCAAGGTGGAGAACAGTCCTAGGGGATATATGCTGCAAGGTGTCGGCTGGGTCGCACACAACAATGCATTTACAACAATGGATGTTTCAGGGGATATAGCGTTCAAGGTTGATATAAGCTACGTATGGAATGGAAACACATATCTAACCAGCAGCGGGCGGACACATGTGTATGACAATACGATGACAGTGAGGGGATCAGGTTTATGGGCATCAAAATGTGCAGAAGGGTCGGACATTCTATTTGAAAATAATTCGATATACGGAACTGTATCCAATACTAATTTCAGCAGGCTTAGTACTATAAATACGATAAGCAGGAATAATAAATTCTTTGGGCCGGGAAGATGGCAGACCGGTGCATGGCCGGACGAAATAAATTACAGTACGCTTGCAGCATTGCTCTCGGCTACTGGTTATGAACAAGGATCGTTATGGCAATCAAATCCGTCAACGGCGGTCATAACTATTACTCCATCATCCTGTTCTTTCGGCAATGTATTTGTGAATACAGCAAGCCAGTCGTCATTTACTATATCGGGGACTAATTTATTTCCAGATTCTGGGAGTATATCAATTACGGCTCCGGCTGGATATTCAATCTCTCAAACAAGCGATAGCGGCTATACTTCATCACTGAACACTCCGTATACAGGCGGTAATTTGTCCTCTACAATGATATTTGTTAGATTTTTCCCGACAGAAGTGCAGAGCTATAACGGAGATATTTTAAACTCAGGAGGAGGAGCAGCGGCACAAAATGTCGCGGTAAGCGGGACAGGTATACCTGCCCCGGCATCGATATTGACTGTTAGTGCAGACACACTAGAATTCAGTACTGTTCGTGTAGATACAGTATCAAGTGAAAGAATGTACACTATAGAAGGAATAAATCTATCGCCTGCCAATGACACATTGACTATAGCAGTGCCGACAGGATATAGTATATCGACTACAACAGGATCTGGATTTAGTTTAACAAAGAAGATAGCGTACGCGGACGGAATAATTCCAACGATAACGATATATGTGAGATTTGCACCGATAGAAGAACGTAGTTATACGGGAGATATCACGAACACAGCAGGAGGAATAACGAAGACAATCTCAGTAAAAGGTACAGGTGTATCAGTTACAGCTGCAGTAATCACAGAAAATCCAACTGGTTACATTCTCGGACAAAATTATCCCAATCCTTTCAATCCAACTACAGTGATAAGTTATAAGTTAAAAGAGAAAAGTGACGTGAAAATAACAGTATATGATATACTCGGAAGAGAAATTGCTGTTCTGGTAAACGAGGTGAAGGATGCCGGTGATTATACGACCGAATGGAACGGCAGTAACTCTGCGGGACTGCAAGTCGGAAGCGGTATGTATTTCTATATAATGAAAACAAATACCGGTTTTGTGAGTACAAAAAAATTAGTACTGATGAAATAAATTCAATGAATGAGGAAAAATGCGCCTAAAAAAACTCTCGGTATTTCTTTTTATTTTAATTTATGCAAAAGTTTATTCACAGGATATTGTACCGGCAGATAGAAGAATTGACTGGGAACCGGGAATTCCCGGCGGTGTCCCTGTATATCCGGTGGGTGTAAATATTATGGATTATGGAGCAGTCGGCGATGGAAATACCGATGATACTCAGGCCCTAAAAGATGCAATAAATGCCTGTCCTGTGAATTGTGCGGTTTTCATTCCTGCCGGTGCGTATCTGATAACAGACAGGATTGATATCAGAAAATCTATCGTACTGCGTGGTGCTGGTCCTGACCGGACTTTTATGAAATTTGAAAAACTGGCAAGCGATCCTGATCAGTACCAGCGGACAAATATCTGGATAGGAAATCCAAGCAAGGGATTTACCGCTGCTGTAACTGGAGGATGTGAAAAAGGTTCTTCTCAGATAATCGTTGGTGATGCCTCCGGTTTCTCAACCGGCGATCTTGTTGAGATCAGGCAGGATAATGATGAAGCTGTTATGGCAAGGCCAATCGTAGCACCAAGTGAGAATGACAGCTGGGCAGCGGATCATTGGGGCTGGCGGGCAGTAGGCCAGTTTTTATTAGTTACCGGTGTGGATACGATTGGAAATTCACTGACTTTCCATAAACCGCTTTATTATTCATATAACCTTAGCATGAATCCGGCCGTTACAAAATATAACAATCCTGCCAGATATGCCGGTGTTGAAGATCTTCACTTTAATCTTGTTGTTAACTGTAATGGATATTATGGCAATATACATGTTGACAGGGCGGTATATTGCTGGGCAAAGAATATAAGAAGTTATCAATGTTCAAGATCTCATATCGGTATCTGGGGCGGACTGGGAAATGTTATTCGCGACAGCTACTTCGAACGCGGGCATGAATATGTGGGAGGCATGGGATACGGAATAAATCTTGTCGACCGTGCTACCGATAATCTGATTGAAAACAATATTTTCGATTATTTGCAGGGCAAGTTAATGACTGCGGTTGGAGTTTGCGGCAATGTATATGCATACAATTACTGCCGGGTATCGATGGATGAGGATGGCGAATGGACACAGATGCATGCGGATATGTCTGCACATGGCCATCATGCATATTTGACTCTTTTTGAGGGCAACTCCACAAATAAAGCCGCAGTGGATAGATACTGGGGAAGCAATTCAAGTTACATTTTTCTACGCAATATTATGGTTTGTCCAGACGGATACTCAAATTCGTATACAAGCAGGCCTGTTTTTATAGAAAAGAATAATCCTTATATGAGTTTTATAGGCAATATTCTTCATCATGAAAATTCAATTATGAACCGTATTGTATGGTTCATACTGGAAGAACCAGATAATTTCAGCGATACGAATCTTACAATGAATACGCTTATTCGTCATGGCAATTTTGATTATATAAGTGAAAATACTTTTTGGGAACCAAATATCACAAATCACAATATACCAAATTCGTATTACCTTTTATCAAAACCTGATTTTTTTGCCAACGCGCCATGGGGAGATACACCATGGCCGAATATTGGTCCTGACCTGCCTTATTCCGGAATTATTCCCGCTCAGCAGCGCTTTTGCAATCTAAATGGCCTTACGCCGCCTGCCGCACCTGGTAACTTATCAGCCCGGGTGTCAGGAAATAGTGTTCATTTAAACTGGGAAGATAATTCCGGCAATGAGAATTCTTTTAGAATTGAACAGAGCAGAGATGGAATTAATTTCTCTCGCACTGAATCGGCGATGAAAGATTCGATCGAATATACTTTGATAGATTTATCCGGGAATTCAGATTATCATTTTCGTGTATGCGCGTTCTCCGAAATATCCGGCCAGACAGATTATTCAAATACGATAACGGTATCAACCGGAGACGAAACGCCTATAGAAATGGCGGCATTTTATAAATTCGACGGCAGTGCTACGGACTCAAGCGGTAACAATTATGACGGTACTGTAAATGGGCCGGTGCTTGTTCCCGGCAAGATTGGTGAGGCATACCTGTTTGACGGAATTGATGATGTTATTACCGTGCCCGGCTGGAACAGTAATTCTCTGCATGGTGATGATCAGGCTTTTACTTTGGCAGCATGGATTATTCCATTTTCAGTGAATATCGACAACTGGGTTATTAACGATGATTCTGAATGGACCAACTTTAATTTCGGGCTTGTAAACGACAAGCTCTCCATACAATGGGTCACACATGAGAATTCAAGATATTCACTGGCTAGTGTTGAATATCCCGTTGTAAAGCCGAATGTCTTTTCTCATATAGCCGCAGCATACGATCCGATTAACAAAGTGGTAAGAATGTATCTTAACGGCGAACAGATTGTTGTTGATAGAGTAAAAGGAGCAACCGGGCCATGGTTTTTCGATAAACTCTATATTGGCAGAGGTTCGGATGACGGGCAGATGAAATCTTTTAACGGAATAATAGATGAAGTGCGAATATATAAAAGCTGTCTTTCCACCGCAAAAATTAAAAGTTTATATACAGATGCGATGGGTACAACGGATATAAATGATAAGCCGGGCAATTTGACTGTACCCTGTAAGTGCTGTTTGTATCAAAATTATCCAAATCCATTCAATCCGAATACGGTGATAAGTTATAAGTTATTGGTGAAAAGTGACGTGAAGATAATAGTATATGACATACTCGGGAGAGAAATAGTTGTTCTGGTAAACGAGGTGAAAAATGCGGGTGATCATACCGTTGAATGGAATGGCACAAACTCGGCAGGGCATAAAGTAGGCAGCGGAGTATATTTTTATCAAATAAAGACAAACAACGGTTTTGTCGAAACGAAAAAAATGATTTTAATGAAATAAGTTATATCTAAAAAAGGAATTCATTTATGATGAACGATAAATGCATTACTAAAATGATTGTATTTGTCATATTTATTTTGTTTTGGCATCAGGGCATGGAAGTTTGTGCACAGGGTATTAGTGCAATATGGGTGAATGAGGGCGGTGATAAGGTCGCGCAGGAGGAACTACGTGTTGGACAGCCAAACGGCAGAGCTGTAATTAATCATATCTGGGATGGAACGAAAGTAAAAATTAAAGGGGCAAAAAATGAAGTAGTAAATTTTAATGTGGTAATTGAAGCTGCAATCCAGCAGGCGACGGAGGTAAATGTTGCATTTGGCCTGCTCACATGTCCCGAAAGTTCGGTTATTCAATCGAGTCCTGCAAGCGGTGACGGCGTATTTAACTGGGTCGGAAGAAATATTGAACTTTTTTATGTTAGATACCTGCAAATCAGGGGACTAAGTCTCATGGGTTATGAAACGTATGATGAACGCCATATTCCTGAACGTTTGCGCAGGCCTTATGATGAAAACGGATCGGGAACTGGATTATGGACTGATCGCCCGGATCACGATAAACATTATCCGGAAATAGCAGTACCGCTGGAATTGGTCCCGTCATTTACAATCGAACAGCAAAAAAATCAAAGCATATGGGTGGATATATACATTCCTAAAAATGCTGCAGCTGGACTGTATACCGGAGCGGTTCAAATCACAGAAAGTGGAGATCATAATTATGTTGTTCCGGTCGAGCTGACTGTCTATGATTTTGCACTTCCTGACATGCCGACCGCTAAAACGATGCTGGCTTTCAGCGGCGGCGAGATTAATGAGCGGTTTTTTGGGCAGGGATGGATTCAAGGTGATGATGAAGACGATGCAAAATTGATTCAGGACAGACATTTTATGATAACTCACCGGCATAAAATCTCTCTTATTGGTGATGATAGCTGGATTAACAGCGATTATACTTCGGATGATCATCCTGCCGATGATCTTTCAGAACGACTGAAAGGTGATTTTTTTACGAGTGCTAACGGATATGACGGACCCGGCGTGAATGTTGGAAATAATGTCTATTCGGTGCACACTTATGGTATTCCGGATTCATGGAAAAGCGATACTGCTATGCGGCGGCATTCCGATAACTGGGTTAATTGGTTCGAGGCAAATTCTCCCGAGACCGACTATTTTTTATACTTGATAGATGAGTCGAGTAATTTTTTGCAGATTGAAACTTGGAGTCAATGGCTCGCAAACAATCCCGGACCGGGCAGCCGCCTGAAATCAATGGTGACAATTCAATTGCCCGATGCAGTTGCTAATACGCCGTCGCTCGTAATTCCTGCGTCTACAGCTACAATAGGTATTACAGATGTGTGGGAAAATGCGGCAAATCAATATATAGGTGATCCCGTAAAGCAATTCATGCTTTATAATGGTGCGCGCCCTGCCGCCGGATCATTTGCAACGGATGACGATGGAGTAGCACTCCGTGTTACAGCTTGGACTCAATTTAAGAAACATGTCAATCGCTGGTTTTATTGGGAAGCAACTTATTATGACGATTTCCAGGCCGGTGCGGGAAAAGTGGATTTATTTCAAAGTGCCCGTACGTTCGGATCGTTCACCAAAACAGATGCGGAGAAAGGCGAAACGGGTTATAATTATTCGAATGGCGATGGTGTATTGCTGTATCCCGGTACTGATTGTCTCTTTCCGAATTCTTCATATAATGTAAAAGGACCGTTTGCCAGTTTGCGGATGAAATACTGGCGGCGGGGTTTACAGGATCATGATTATCTGACAATGGCTTCAGAAATTAATCCTCAAGCCGTTCAAAATATTGTGAATTCGATAATTCCGAAAGTGGTATGGGAAGTCGGTGTGGAGGAACTGTCAGACCCTACCTGGATTCGTACTGATATCAGTTGGTCGACTAATCCAGATACTTGGGAAGCTGCACGTGATTCACTCGCAAAGATAATTCTATCGGGCTGTACTGAAGTTACGGAAATCTCTTTGCCGCAGGAAATGAGGCTTTACCAGAATTATCCCAATCCGTTCAATCCTAACACAATGATAAGTTATAAGTTAAAAGTGAGAGGTGAAGTGGTGTTAAAGGTATATGATATACTCGGTAGAGAAATAGCTGTTCTGGTGAATGAGGTGAAAAATGCGGGTGATTACACGGTTGAATGGAACGGCACAAACTCGTCGGGACAGAAAGCCGGCAGCGGTGTATATTTTTATCAATTAAAATGTGAATCGGGTTTTAGTAAAACAATGAAAATGATTTTATTGAACTAAAAATCGAATTCATAATGTATAGGACTGATGATATGACATCTATAAAAGGAATTTTCCTGACGGTTCTCGGCTTATTAGTATTCTCGGTATTGATTTCTGGAATTGCATTTTGCTCGCCGAAGGCAGAAACGCATCCATGCCTTCTGTTTGGTCCTGAAAATATACCTGTTCTTGCGCAAAGACTGGGTGACGATCATTTAAGCGACGAAATGTTTGAGTCTGCATTAGAGGCATGTTTAAGAGGACTGCGGTCGGACGAATCGATTGACTGGCTTATGTCATGGGTCGCTCATGTAGAAGAAACTGGAATATTTTCAGATACGGGAACCTACAGATGGAATCCTGATTATGCTTATGTCTGCGATTTCCAATGGAATTATATGACACCGGATGAACAAAGCCGCACTAAAACTGTTATGATAAATATGTCGACAGATATATATAATGAATCCCTTGTAAGTTCGCAGTGGTACTATGCCGCCGAGCATATTAATAATTGGGCCATATCTCATATGACTGATTATTACATACAGCGAATGTTATATCCGGCCCTGATGTTCCCGTCAGAACCGCAGTCAGTTTTATCCCAGACAAGGGCAATAGAAATTCTCCGTAACTGGTTCGACAGATGTCCCGGAGCCATAACAGGAGGGAGCGGGATGATGATAGATGAGACCTTAACCTCTCCGAACGGTTATGGCTTATGGGATTTGGAGAATTTTTCACCGCTCCTCGCCGCCCTGGCGCGGAATACATCATTTAATCCATATACATATGCAGGCAATCTTTTTCATAATGAAGGAATTTACAGAACTTATGTGCTGTCTTTCTGGGAACAGGATTCGGATGTTCATACATTCTTTTCAAAAGCCGGGTATGTAGGCGCCGGTCATGGCGAAGGCCATGCAATAGTCTATTATTACAATACGAATTTATTACAGCTTGCGTCAGCATACAACGATCCCGTTATAGCCTGGCATTATTATTCGAATCCTTCACCATGCAGACGGGGAGACTATGATGATTTCCTGGCCGATTGGAACACAATGCCGCCGCCGATAGGATGGCTGAATTGGCACCATTTACTTTATTGGGGAACTGTAGAACCTATATCGCCGTCCGATGCCGGTTGGCCGCTTTCGAAATTTTTCGACGGTGCCGGTGTTGCTGTTATGAGGAAAAGCTGGAATAAGCATGACGGACTCGTCTGGTTTCGTGCCGGTTATGGCGGAAGTCATTACCAACCATGTCAGGGAACGGTCATATTCCATTCTAATGATACAGTTATTCTCGGAAACGGCGGCGGCCAGAATTATTCTCCTCTTTCCCAGATGAATAATGTACTCCTCGTCGACGGCAATGGTCAGGTCAGTCCATATCCTTCGCTTCCAGCACAGCGCAAGGCGTATGGTACGATGATTAGAATTGACGATGATACTTATTTAGCCAGACTTGATTCAGCGTACTGCTTAAATCCGACTACTGTTTTCTGGACTCGCCGGGTTCATTACGAACGCTCGCGTGATATTCTGGAAATAAACGATTCTGTCAGCACCGATGATGGAAGTGTACATAATTTATCGTTCAATTGGGTCACCAATCCGTATATACTTGCTAATGACAAGATATTATTGCCGGACGGATATATTATGATGATCCGGTCATCCAGTGCAATGACTTGCCAGTCGGTTATGGTACAGCCCGGTTCTCCGGAGGAAGTTTTCAATACTCTTCTTGTATCATGCCAGAGTCAGAGTCTGAAAGTCAATTGGTATATTGGCAGAAATGAGGCCGATCTTGAAAATTACATTAATACCGGAGGTTATATTACGGATGTAAAAAAAGAGATGCATCCCGCAGATTTTGCTTTGACTCAGAATTATCCAAATCCGTTCAATCCAAATACAGTGATAAGTTATAAGTTAAAAGTGAAAAGTGATGTGAAAATAATAATATACGACATACTCGGGAGAGAAATTGTTGTCCTGGTAAACGAGGTAAAAAATGCTGGTAATTATAAGGTTGAATGGAATGGTGCAAACTCGGCGGGAAAACTAGTCGGCAGCGGTGTGTATTTTTATCAGTTAAAAACTAACAGCAGTTTTACAGATACAAAGCGGATGGTGCTTTTAAAATAGTCTTTTAAAAAATCAAGAAAGATTCAAATGCAAAGAATCAAAACTGTAATATTAATATTTTTTATGATATTCCATTTTTCGTTTTCTAACGCGGCGAAGTATTATGTGGCTATGAATGGAAATGATCTTCATCCAGGTTCTTCGGAGAAATCCTGGGCAACTTTTTCACATGCATTTTCGATAATGAACAGCGGCGATACTTTGATCATAAAAGACGGAGTTTACGATGAACCGATACGTTCTTATTATGGGGATGGTTTTCCACCGGGCTCTCCAACAGCGTATACGGTTATCAAAGCAGAAAACGATTGGCAGGTAAGAGTAACTGGCCGCTTAAGGATATCAGGAACAAATACAGGCTACATACATATACAGGGAATTCATTTTACCGTTAATACCGACGGGATGAGCGGACATCATCTGAAATTCATCAGATGTTCTTTTCGCGGAGATATTTGCGATGATAATACAACGGTAGTCGGTGTCGGAACCGGTTCAAGTTATGTCTTGTTTGAAGAATGTTTTGCATACGGATGCGGGCGGTATAAATTCATGGCGTATGGGGACCAAGATATTCTGACGGAAAAGATTATTTTCAGACGGTGTGTGTCCAGGCATGATTACCACGATCCGACATCCAACTGGGGACAGCAGTGCGCTACTTTTACTTCATACGATTGTCATGATTTTATGATGCAGAATTGTATAAGCATAAATTCAGGAGACGATGATCCATATTTATACGGGAATCTCTACGGCGGAATATGGTTCGAGAATAAAGAAACAACTCCAGGCGATAACAGTGCAAGAATACAAGGCTGCATATTCTTAAACCTTGGTGGTTTGGGTGCAATCAGCGATCCGAAGAACAATGGTACTCGATTGATAGAGAATTCTATAATTTGGGACTCGAAAGGAGGTTATGGAGGAGGAAGAGTTAGTGGTAATCCGACTCTATTGTTAAATCATATGACAATCGGAAATATCTGGGGTGTCTGTCAGGACGAATCATATGCCTGGGGTTCCGGGGCATGTGCCGATAACGGATTTGTCAGTGAACAAATCAGAAACTCTATTATAACTGATTGTAATTCGTACGGTATAGTCAATTACATGACATCGGATTATAATGATTATTTCAACAATGCAGAAGACTTCGGACATACCTGGGGTGTGCCCGCTCCTGTTGCAGGGTACAGTGATAGGTTTGTTAATCATGGACTTAAATATATCTGCCGTGTTGAAGATGATTCTCCGCTCAAGGGTGCAGCATCGGATGGTGGGAATATTGGCGCAACTGTTATAAAAAGATATGGTGTTTCGGGTACACTCTGGGGTGAGCCGGGATATGACTCCTTAATCAATGAACCACTCTGGCCTTTTCCGAATGAAGATATAATAAAATCTGAAATGAGGACTTGGAATTATGTTAACGATGGAACCAGAGGCTTTTGTGATGACAGTAATGGATTGTACGGCGGTCCTGTTACATTGACATCATATATATGGGAATATCTGGGCTATCCCTGTCCTCCGGAAATATATGGAACAACAGGAATCCATGGAAATTCGAATTCAAATATTCCTTCGGATTTTATATTGTCTCAGAATTACCCCAATCCGTTCAATCCAAACACAGTGATAAGTTATAAGTTAAAAGTGAGAAGTGAAGTGGTATTAATGATATATGACATACTCGGAAGAGAAATTGCTATTCTGGTGAACGAGGTGAAAAACGCGGGTGATTACACGGTTGAATGGAACGGCACGAACTCGGCCGGGAAACTAGTCGGAACCGGAGTATATTTTTATCAGTTAAAGACCGGCAACAGTTTTGTAGCAGCAAAAAAAATGATGCTTCTAAAATAATTTTATTGTTGTGCTGAATTCAGGAACCCTTTGCATGAAATACTTATTTTCAGCTTTACTGTTTTTTTTATTCATCAGCGGCATTACTAAAGGGCAGGGAATTAACGCAATTATCACAGTGGATGATGCGCAATGGTATACAGACGGAGGCATTCCAATAGATATAGAGGCACATTTTCCGGGTGCAAGGTTAACCCGCTGGTATGCGCCGTTACCTGTTTTCTTTCAGGGCTGGGAATCCTCCCCGCGTGAATCAATTGTCGATTATCAGTGGGATTTTGGAGACGGGTCCTCTCTATTCCACGGGTTTAATGCCGGACACGTTTACGAGATTCCAGGCAGTTACACAGTAACATTGACGGTAATCGATACCCTGGGTATCAGCGATAAGGAAACGATTACTGTAGAAGTACTTGAACGCGAAGGCAATATTTATTATGTGGATTCTGAACTCGGGGACGACAGTTATGACGGCCTGTCGCAAACATATACGGGCGGAGCAAGCGGCCCATGGAAAACGGCTGACAAAGCTTTTTCCGAAATGGCTGGCGAACTGTACGAGCCGGGAGACCAAATATTATTTAACCGTGGACAGATATTTGAGCTCACATTAACTGAAATCACTCCCGAAGCTTGGCCTGCCTGGGGTTACATGTTCGGAGCTTACGGAAGCGGATCAAAACCGGTTATCCGGTACAAAGGTCCTGACGATGGTTTGATAATTCACCATTACTCAATCGGACTTGCTCATGTATCATTTGTTGATCTTGATTTTCATTTCAATGCTTATGAAGGGCACAGGGCAAGTGTTTTTTTCTTTGCCCAGGGCGGCCATACAAGAAATATTCTGTTTCTTAGAGTAGATAGCCGTGATGCGTACTCTGACTTATTCTGTATAAACCCATCCCCAACAGGACTGGCTTCAGGCACATTTATATTTAATTCAACCATAACCAATGCATATATTGATCCTGAAAAAAGTTCAACCCTCCTGGCCATGTGGGGATCAAGGTTTGCCTGCTTAAATAATACTTTTGATCTTTCAGGCAATCATATTGCATATACGGCTATAGATAAAGGTGTAATCGCAGGAAACACATTTTGCCGCCCCGCCTTTGGCAGAACAGCTTTAAGAGTATGCGGATTTCAGGAAGAAGGCGCTGACTGGGATACCGAACGCACCAGCAATAATGTGCAGATTTCTGATAACTTTTTCCATGGCTGGATAGATCCTGAGACTATAGGAAGGCCGCATAACGGAGGCGGCACCCGTTTTAACTATCTGCTTGTTCAACTCTCTCCTAACGGGCCCTGGAACCAGATTATAAGAGATATCACCTTCGAGCGTAATATAATTACCAATGCCGAAGGGATGATGAATATCGGTGCCGCAGAAAATATAATTGTGCGCAATAATATATTAATTTCGGATAATGCCGGCAAACCGAGTTATTTTATTGACATAGTGGATGCTAACAAACCAAGCAAAAATATAATAATAATAGGCAATACATTTGTAAGCCGGAATGCCCAGTATTCTGGCAACATATATGAAATGAGCAGCGTTGTAAGGATCGATAATAACGAAACCCGGGTTTCACATCCTTTCAGTTACACAAATCATGAAGACATATATATAAAAAACAATATATTTTATTCATACGGCTTAAACGACTTTACACGGTTTTTATTTATTAATAACATTGACGAAGTTCTTCCTCAGGTTTGTTCGGATCATAATTTGTTTTATGCAAGCCAAGGTACAGATGAAGGTGCGTTTTTTCAGATTGGCGATGCGCCGAGCGGGACAGCTCAATACCTGACAATGGAACAATGGAAAAACCAGCAGGGGCAAGATATGTCCAGTATTTTTGCTGACCCGCAATTTACCGGTTTATTAGGGCCGGACGGCTTATTCAGCAATTATGGTTTTGATGCAGATCTAACATTAATGGAGAGCAGTCCAGCAAGAAACAAGGGCTGTCTCGACAGCAAGAATACTTATTTCGATTTTAATAAACATCAGAGGAATTTTGACGATCAATCTGTTGATATAGGAGCCTATGAATACGGTACAACTACCGCCATTTTGGATGAATTAGATAAATATAGTATAGAAAAATTTTCTCTGTTCCAGAATTATCCCAATCCGTTCAATCCAAACACAGTGATAAGTTATAAGTTAAAAGTGAGAAGTGAAGTAAAATTAAAAATTTATGACATACTCGGAAGAGAAATTGCTGTTCTGGTGAACGAGGTGAAAAACGCGGGTGATTACGCGGTTGAATGGAACGGCACGAACTCGGCCGGGAAACTAGTCGGAACCGGAGTATATTTTTATCAATTGAGGGCCGAAACCGGTTTTATTGAAACAAAGAAAATGATATTGATTAAATGATACCATTGTTTTGATAATACTCATCTTGAAAAGACGAAGAAATGAAAGCCATATCCGTAATAATTGTATCACTCCTAATTGATTTTCTATTCATAGGTTTTTTGTATCCGCAGGTTGCAATTGTGAATAATTGCGGAGAAATAGAAGATGGATACTGCAATGCGGTAGGAGGCGGGAAATGCTATTATATAGATCCAAAAAACGGGAATGATAACAATCCTGGCACCTTTGAAGAACCCTGGCGTACAATGGTTAATATAAATCAAAGTATTTATGCGGGGTATCGTCCATCTAACTGGGTGGGATTGTCTCCCGGAGATGTACTATACCTGATGGAGGGCGTACACAATACTATTTACCATCCAGGAGATGACGGCGGTGCTGACGGAGGTGGCTCCTATATCCTTTATATGCGGGGACTTCATGGGACAGAGGAATCGCCTGTCGTAATTAGAAATTATCCTAGACATCATGCCATTTTAGATCCTGAAGGCGGAGGCATAGGGATCTATATACTACAAAGTTCAAATATTCATGTTCAAGGATTAGAAGTAAGAAACGCTTATGGAAGAGGATTGCTGTTGAGTTCATCTCAAAATATTGCTATAAATAATTTGTTAATAGGTAACACAGACGGAACAGCCGCCGATAATGTAGCCGGAATGGAAATACAAGGAAGCAGGGAAATTGAAGTATATAATTCGATATTCTATGACAATTATGATAGAACTGCCGCTCAGAATAATACACAAACACATAATAGCGGCAATCTTGTTCTATTCAGTAATCAGGGTCTGATCAGTATACATAATAATATCTTTTTTCAAAACGGCGATAGTTACGGTCAATACTCGGGCTTCGGCATAAAGTACAAGCACAGCTCAGGAGATCCGGGGAGTGTTTTTGAACTCTACGCGAATTATTTTGAAAATCATAAGTATGTTCATATCGGTGTTGGGACGCATCATGCCTTTATACATCACAATATAATTAATTCAGGATCAGGTGTCGCCGTCTCGTCACAGGACTGGGGAGGTACCACTCACCAGCAGTTTCAGGAATTTCGTAACAACACGGTTTATGGAACGACCGGCTTTCATATGAGTCCCACGCTGAATTGGGTAGATCATAACAACGGTCCATGGGACGATGTGACAAATAATTCTTTTACGGATAATGTAGTTTATGATACAAACGCAAACTATCATCAGGAAAAGAGAACTGTTCTATTGGGCACGTATATGTCGGACTTGCTTTATCTTAAATTGAGAAATGGAATTAATATTGATTCAAACTGCTATTATAACCCAAATATTGCTGTAAGCTTCGGATTTGCGGAATCTGTCAGTTATGGTGAATTAGGCGGATTCTATGACCTTGACGGTTGGAGGGAAGTATACGGCTGGGACCAAAATTCCTATGAAACAGATCCTATCTTTGCTGATGCCGCTAACGGAGATTTTTCTGCTTTAGCTCCCGTATGTACAGGCAAAGGAGCGTTAACGGGAGAATACCAAATTAAAACCGAGAAAGTCTACTATGTCTTAGGCATTGATACATCTCAAGAGACATCGGCCGATGTTCGCAATCTCCCATTGCCTCAAAAAATAAGTTTATCTCAGAATTATCCCAATCCGTTTAATCCTAACACAGTGATAAGTTATAAGTTAAAAGTGAGAAGTGAAGTAGAATTAAAGATATACGACATACTGGGCAGGGAAATAGATGCTCTGGTAAACGAGGTGAAAAACGCGGGTGATCATGCGGTTGAATGGAACGGCACGAACTCGGCAGGGCATAAAGTAGGCAGCGGTGTATATTTTTATCAGCTGAAAACCGGTAATGGTTTTTTTAGTAATAAAAAGATGCTTCTGATCAAATAGTAGATTGCATAAAGTGTGGTGATTAAAAAATAATTATTTAAGAAGATATTAAATATGAAAATATTATTTAGATCTATATCTTTCAATTTGACGCTAATATTAGCAATTCTTTCGCTGCAAGCTGAAAATTATTATGTTGATATACCCCCAGCAGAAAACGGTTCTGGTTGGAATGAAGTGGATGGAGGCGAATATGTTGGTTTACACGGCCCAGGGAAAGGTTATGCAACTATCCAGGCTGCGATAAATGCGATGAATCCTGGAGATATAATATATCTTAGAGGAGGCACGTATAATGAGACACATATAAGTCTCACTGCTTGCCGTCATGGATTAGCTGGATCGCCGAATACTATAAAATCATATCCCGGTGAATGGGCGAAAGTGGACGGTCTATACCGGGATCCTGCATATTTCCGCCCGGCAGTTTTTTGGGGAACAGGCGGCGCCGGAATGTCGTTTTGGACGTTTGAAGATATGGAGATTACCGGAGGCGGTGATTCTGTGAATCCTCCAAGCGGTGGAGAAGGAATCCTTTTAGAATACTTGAAGAATTGCACATTTCGGAATCTGTATATTCATCATAATCATGGTCGGCAAAGTGACCCGGGTGCTACGGGAGGGATTCGTTTGATACACCCGCAGAATTGTCTTATTGAGTATTGCTATTTTAAGGCCAATGGAAATTTAAACGGCGAGAAAAATACAGGGAACGCTCAATTAGCGATGGTCGCCGACTACTCTTACGAGCATCCTGTTAATATTCAAAGCGCCATGACAAAAAATATTATCCGTTACAATCTCTTCGATGGCGATGGAGCAAAATCCGGTCAATACACTCCTATCGCTATTGTGCATAAAGGGATGCAAAGACTTACGGGATATACCTACGGTGAAACTGAAAATTCTTCAGATTCTCTTCCTAATAGCGCGATATATCGCGAATACGGAGATGATATTCATCATAATATAATAATCAACTCTCCGTACGGCATGCGTATTGATCAGGATTATACGCAGGTTCATCACAATATTATTATTCTGTCTCCTAAAAATGATTTTAATGCCGGTATTGGCGTCTTATTAAGAGATGAGTCCAGCAGCAGGCGCGGCCCGGTATTTGCCTGTGTGTATAACAATTTAATCAAGGCAAACGGATTACAGGGGATAAATTTCCGCATTATCCCTGATGGCTATGATAGTGCGTTACTGGGTACATCCGTCGATTACTACAGAGGATATGCTGTTAATAACATTATAGACAATGCATCGATTGGATATGATTGGGCGCCGTTGTCATTTGAAGGATCAAGTCTTGAAAATTGTGATGCAGGTGAACCATTAAAATTAGAGAACTTTAATGTATCACGAAACCTGTTTTATGCATGCGCTCAGGGCGCTCAGGTCGTACGGTTTTCAAACAAGGATTACACTGAATCTGAAATTGAAGCTACAGTATCAGCAGATGATGTTTATAAAAGGGATTCGGATTCACCTTACCGTGGAACGACCGGTGCCTTGTGTTATAAGACTATTTCAGACTACATGCTGGACAATTTCCTTACCATGGCTAACGGTGGTTTAGGGGGAGGGCACCCATATTTGCCAGATGTGATGATTTCTGCTTATGTAGGTGCTGCGGATCCGGGTAATGATTATTGGGTAGATACAATCCTTGCTCTGGAAAATTTAGGAAGAGCAACAAACGTCTATGAAACGGAACAATCGGACGCACCTTCAAGATTCTTATTATCTCAAAATTATCCCAATCCGTTCAATCCTAACACAGTGATAAGTTATAAGTTAAAAGTGAGAAGTGAAGTGGTATTGAGAATCTATGATATTCTTGGGAGAGAGATTGCAGTGTTAGTAAATGAGCAGAAGTCAGCAGGCACGCATACGATAGAATGGAACGGTAATGATTCCGTCGGGCGGCAGGTCGGAAGCGGCGTATATTTTTACCAGCTTAAATGCGGTAATGGTTCTATCAGTACAAAAAAAATGTTATTAATCAGATAATTGTAAGAAATGAGATAGTATGAAAAAAGTATTTTTACTCACTGTTTCATTTTTTCTTTCTCATGGAGCAGTATTATCGCAAACATATTATATTGATTATGCCAACGGCAGTGATTCCAGCGACGGGCTGTCGGCCTCAACGGCATGGATGCATTGTCCCGGCGACGCAAATGCGATTCTAAATGCGAAAAATGCCTCAATTGGTGCGGGTGGTATTTTTTTATTCAAAGGTGGTGTGCATTATCGGGGTACTATCGTAATGAAATTCAGCGGTGGTACAGGTGCACCGGTTACATACAAAGGCGACGGCTGGGGGGTGGAAAAGGCAGTAATTGACGGTGCAGATATACTGCCGGCACAATGGCAGGCATGTCAATCCGCAGAAGATGCCGGAGGAAATCCAAATTGGCATAGTATTTTCTTTACTGCCTACACCGGCGCTATCTCGCCTTTTAATCAGCTGTTTGAAAACGGAGAAAGGGCATTCATAGCCCAGACACCAAACATGTCGGATCCGTTCTGGGATGACAGGAAAGATGAATACTTCACTGTTTTGAATGGGAATATTACTCGCACTTCTCTAAGAGACGATATTTTCCTGATCCAGGCATCTTCGGATTATTGGAACGGCGCATATATTCAAATGTGAGTTCAGCCTAATGTGATCGGTATTAAGAAAGTTGTTTCTTTCGATCCGGGATCTCATACGATCTTCTTTGATTCGCTCTCGAGCGAAGCTGTTTACGGGGATAGGGACCAATATTACAGTATGGTAAACCATCTATCGGCACTGGACAGGCCGGGTGAGTATGTGGTTGACGAAGCGAATCAGAAACTCTACTATTGGCCTTATGGCAAAATTGAAGACTGCTCTTTCAGTATTAGTACAAGAAACTATGGCATAGGGATAAACGGTCAGTGTAATGTTTGTATTGAGGGATTGAAAGTCCAAGGTAACACAAGCGACGGTGCCGCATATGCGATCTGGAATAACAAAACATGGGATGCTCCGGCGCAAAATATCATAATCAGGAATTGCGAAATAACTCATACACGGACCAGAGACGGCAGAAAAGGCTCGATTTCCATTGGAAATGCCGACGGCGTAACTATAGAAAACAATTTTATTCATAATTGCCAAAGAAATTCGGGTATAAATGCCGGTGCAAAAAATGTGACTATTTGTAATAACATCATTACAAAAGTCGGATATAAAGGCATCTGGTCCATGGGAAGCGAGAACTTAAGAATTCTGAATAATACAATCACTGAATGCGAAGGAACGCATGGTAATCCGGTCTCCGTTTTCACCACTATCAATTCTCTGACGGCAAATAATTTTCTTAAAGCAACATCGGAAGTTTTTACGTTCGAGGTTAATACAAATACAGTAGTTCATAACAACATTATTCTGGGCGTGTTGAATGAGGAAGAAGAAACCGGAACAAATATTATCAGGCAGAATGGAAGCGAGAATTCGTATTGTTATGGATACTTGGTGATAACAAACAATACACTTCTGTTCAGCAGCACAAATAATGCAGTTGGCATAACACAGTACTTTGAAGATTTGAACAAAGTAATAATAAAGAACAATATCTGCGACGGCGGACCCGGGGGTGAAACCGGCATGCTGATGTCAAGATCGAATAATATATACACAGGATTAAGCTGGTCGCAGAAGGAGAGGTATGGATGGAGCCTGATGGATGAAGAATATGTAATGACTAATCTCGATACTCTGTTTGTAAGTCCTGTAAGTTCGGATTTTCATTTATCGGAAATAAGTCCCGCCAGAAATATCGGCTTGAATCCTGATGTAATAATTCCTCTGGAAATAAAGAATTTATTTCCAGATTACAATTTCTCGCAGGATTTTGAATGTAAAATTCGCGGTAATGACGGGCAATGGGACATAGGCGCGCTTGAATATTCGGATCCGAATGGAATTGACAGACAGGATGGAGTTCCTGAAAAATATTCGTTATCTCAAAATTATCCCAATCCGTTTAATCCAATAACAAAAATTATATATACCATTGTAGGGACACGGCATGCCGTGTCCTTACGTATATATGATATCCTTGGCCGTGAAGTTGCCGTACTGGTTAACAGCATGCAGACTCCTGGTAAATATACCATTGAATGGAACGGCACAAACTCTGCCGGTCAACATGTCGGTAGTGGTGTGTATTTTTATCAGCTAAATGTTAAAAATGCTTTTGTAATTACGAAGAAGATGGTCTTGATTAAGTAGCATTAAATAATATCAGCTGGAAGGTATTGTCCTTTAAGAAAGAAAAATATCCATGAAAACATTTCTTAAACTTTGTTTGATCGCTGCCATAGGTTTCGGTGTGATATTTTGCCTGTTATACTTTGTTGTTGATAAAGTGTTTAATAAATAATTTACCAGGAATCGGCGCCGATAGGCGGATACTTAGGATAAATGCAATAAAAAAAGCCAATCCGTGACAAGGGTTGGCTTTTTTATATTGAAACTTAAGACTAGACTTTCTTAAATTCCGCTACCAAACCCTGCAATACATTTTTCGCATCTCCGAAAAGCATGCGTGTATTGCTTTTGTAAAACAGCGGATTTTCTATTCCTGCAAAACCTGTAGCCATCGAACGTTTCATTACTATTACGGTTCTTGAATAATCGACATTGATTATAGGCATTCCGTAGATTGGGCTGGACTTGTCTTCGCGGGCAGCCGGATTCACAACGTCGTTTGCCCCGATTACGAGGCAGATATCGACAGTGTTAATAATCGGATTGACCGCATCCATCTCGTAAAGATGATCGTATGATACGTTCGCTTCAGCAAGCAGAACGTTCATATGTCCGGGCATACGTCCGGCAACTGGATGGATAGCAAAACGGACTTCCGTGCCTTTCTTCTCAAGCAAGTCTGCAAGTTCGCGGCAGGCATGCTGTGCTTGCGCAACTGCAAGTCCGTACCCGGGCACTATGCAGACAGAATTGGCTGCTTCCAGTAATGCATACGCGTCTTCAACGGATACGGGATTTACTTCTCCCTTTTCACCGCTTCCGCTTTTTACCTGAACAGCACCGAATCCGCTGAAAAGAACATTTGCTAATGACCTGTTCATAGCTTTACACATTATCTTGGTAAGAATAATACCGCTTGCGCCGACTAATGAACCTGTGACAATAAGTGCGTTATTTTGGATGACAAATCCTGCCAGGCATGCCGCTATACCGGAATAGCTGTTTAACAGGGAAATAACCACGGGCATATCAGCGCCGCCGATTGGAATAACGGACGTTATTCCGAGGATTAAACCGATGCCAATCAATGCAATAAAAATATAGTAACTATCTGCCGGATTTATGCAGAACATTACTCCTCCGACGACAGCAGCAATCAGGATTGCCGCATTTACGAATTGCTGTCCCTTGAACAGGATTGGCTTGCCGGTCATTACTTCTTTAAGCTTTGCCCAGGCTATTATGCTTCCGGAAAAAGTTATCGCTCCGACCAGGACAGTCAATATGATTGTAATTGATGTGTATAAATCAATAGAATGCATAACATCCGGATTCGTTACATCATAGAACTGTCTGCTGAATTCAGCAAAGCCGACCAAAAGGCTTGCCAAACCGCCGTAACCGTTAAGAAGTGCAACCATCTGCGGCATCTCGGTCATTTTAACAGTTTTTGCCAAAATTAGACCGATCACAGAGCCGGCTAATATTCCGCCGATTATGTATGTCCAATCAAGAATATTATAATGAACAAGTGTAGCAACAATCGCGATCAGCATTCCGAATGATGACAGGAAATTACCATTCCGTGCTGTCTCAGGCTTGCTCATCTTTTTTAGGCCGGTTACAAAAAGAAGAGCAGCAATAAGATAAAAAACTTCAGCTATAAATTTCATTTTGCATCCTCTTTCTTTCTGAACATCGAAAGCATCCTGTTTGTCACCATATATCCGCCTACAACGTTGATCATGGCGAAAATGATAGCTGCAGTTCCAAGGATCGTGCTTACTGTATTGTGTCCTTCGCCTGCCGCAACAAGCGCTCCAACGATTGTAATTCCGGAAATTGCGTTAGAACCGGACATTAAAGGTGTATGAAGAATTGACGGAACCCTGGAGATAACCTCAACACCAAGGAAAATAGCTAATCCGAATATAAATAAAAGCGGTACAAGTAAATCCAAAGTCATTTTTATTTCTCCTTCGTCTTTGTCTGCTGTGCAAACCTGGGATGAATGATTTTCCCGTTGTGAGTCAGAAGACAACTTTTTATAATGTCATCATCGAGTTTTAATTCAAATCGTTTCTTTTCTTTATCCCAGAATTCATCGATAAAGTTGGTCAGGTTATTGGAATACATCTGGCTTGCATGCATTGCTACACGCGCCGGCATGTTAGCCATTCCGATAATTTTTACGCCGTTCTTTTCCACCGTTTTGCCTAAAACAGCTCCTTCGACGTTTCCGCCGGTTTCAATTGCCAGGTCCACTATGACAGAGCCGGGCTTCATTGCTGCCACCATTTCCTTTGTAACGATAACGGGAGCCTTACGGCCGAATACCTGCGCAGTTGTGATAACAATATCTGCATGTGAGCAGTACTGCTTCAAAGCCTCACGCTGTTTCTTTAACTGCTCTTCGGTAAGTGCTTTGGCGTATCCCTGTTCGGTCTGTCCTGTTTCACCGAGATCGATCTCGACAAATTTGGCTCCAAGTGAAAGCGCATCGTTTTTGGCAATAGGACGGGTGTCAAAAGCATCGACTTTTGCCCCAAGCCTGCGGGCAGTTGCTATTGCCTGCAGTCCTGCAACACCGGTACCGATAATAAATACCTTGGACGGCTGGAGCGTGCCTGCCGGTGTCATCATCATAGGGAAGATTTTATTTAAATTGTCTGCTGCAAGCAAAACTGCAGTATACCCGGCCAGACTGGCTTGCGAACTTAAGGAGTCCATCTTTTGAGCTCTTGTCGAACGCGGAATCATCTCCATACAGACTGCTGAGACACCCCGGCTGGCAAGTGCTTTAAGAAGTTTAGGATCATTAAAAGGATCCAGGTAACTTACCTGTATTGATCCTTTTTTTAATAAAGCAATTTCTTTAATATCAGGCTTCCTGAGACGCAGTATAATATCCCCTGAATTTAGAAGCTTTTTTCTATTTTTTTCTATCGAAGCACCGGCCTTTTTATATTCAGCATCTGAAATGCCTATCGAACTGCCAAGTCCTGCTTCAATAGTGATTTTGGCGCCTTTTTTTGTGAGTTTTTCGATATTTTGAGGCAGCATTGGAACACGCGGTTCGGCTGCTGCTTCTTTGGTTACTATGATATTCATTTTTCCATTCACTAATTATTGTTAGATACTGTAAAATCGTAAAAAAAAACCACAAAATCTACAATTTCGCCAAAAAATAAGGAATTGATAACTTTAAAAATAAGCCTGAATGCCTGCAAATGGATTCTTTATTTTTCTAAAAGCATACATAAAAATTGATTTTTAAAGTGGGGCAAGAGCTGATAAAAAAAATGAATCAAATTACTTCATCAGGATTTTAATTTTTGGATTTCTTAAATAAAATATCAAACCGATTGAAGGAATTATCCAAAGAAATAAACCCATGATTAAAGCGATGTTTCTAAGAGGATAGATCTGTCCCAAACTTATTCCTGCAGCAGACACCACATTTGATAGAGCTTTACTCATCGCCTGCCAGAGAATATAGTTTAAACAGGTGTCAATACAGCCGTTAGCAATTGCCGTCCAGCAGGCAATTTCAAGAATATTACGGCCTGCTGCCCGTAATTGAATAAACAAAATAGCTCCAATCAGCACAAAAATAAAAAAAATAATTGCATAAATAGACCAGATTCGGAAATATTGAAAAATTTTGATAATAGGTTCAATACTGAATTGATTTCGTGGAAATGCCTGAATCAACAGATTGAACTCCTGAATGGGATCGGAAAAAAAATTGGATAATTCCAGCAGGATAGTAATGAAGGAAGTGATAATGATCGACCAGCCGACAATAGTTATTGAACGCGGCATAATAAATTGTCTTGGATTCCGGATTAACTTTTATTAAGAAATATATATAGTATAGTTTGGATAATCCAGAAATATTTAGAGAGCCCCGATTTTCGTAACTACAGAACTTTTCCGTTAAATTGTGTTAAGTGTTCAAAGATTCTTTTATATTATAAGAGTTAAAAATTGTTTACCATATTATGATTAAAAAACCAAAAATATAATTGGATTTTAATCCCATTTTCGATAATTTTATTGGACTAAAGTCTGCTATATTTTCTTTATCAAATACCACGACTTAAAGGTTGTGGCAATTTATCTTCGTTGCATAAAATCAGTTATGAATCAGGTTATTCCTAATCGAAAAGAATATGACCCGCGGATGCATTCAGTAGAGCATATTTTAAACCAGACAATGGTGCGAATGTTTAAATGCGGCAGGGCATTCAGTGCGCATATCGAGAAGAAGAAATCGAAATGCGACTATCATTACGACCGTAATCTGACGGCTGATGAACTTGCCCTAATAGAGCAAAATGTAAATGAGGTCATAAAATCCGATCTGTCTGTAACAGAGCGTATTCTAACCCGAGCAGAAGCTGAAAAAATTGTTACATTGACAAAATTGCCTGAAGATGCAGGCGATACGATCAGGCTTATCTGCATAGGCGATTATGACGTGTGTCCCTGCAGTGGAATACACGCCTCTTCGACAAAGGAAATCGGAGGATTTCGTATTATATCCAGTGATTGGAATAACGGAGTTCTGCGTATCAGATTTAAAATCCAGCAGCCCTAAAACCGTCTATCCTCTTATAATTCCATTGATTAGGTTAAAAACCTGATAAAATTCTTTATAAACCATAGCTTCCCGGATTCGCGCTAAAAGATCGTATTTGTGATACCTGTTACTGTCTGGAAATATGAAACTGTGCAAATTTGGACAGCTAACTATTAGGAGAGACGGTTATGAAATACGCCGGTTCATTGTTCTCAATTTTGCTTTATATATTTATTGTATCCAGTTTCGCTGCGTGTGACAGCAATCCGGTAGGTTCACAAGGCGGCTTAAATAGTCAGATGATTATTGTCGATCATGATTGCACTGATCTGAGTAAAATACCTGTTCAATGGATAGATGATGCAAAGGCGAAGCTGAAGATTGCCTATGGGCATACATCACACGGCGGTCAGCTTACTTCCGGTATGTCGGGATTAGTCTCTTTTAAAGGTAATCAATACAGTTTTAACAGCTCCGGATCAGATGGAGCCTTAACATTTCATGACTCGCCATTTTCCGGTGCAAGCGATCTCGGTAATCCGAATCGTACTGCATGGGCAAATGCCACCCGTGATTATCTTAATTCACATTCCGAAATCAATGTAATAATCTGGTCATGGTGCGGACAGGTAAGCAATGCGGATAGTGCCAACATTGTAACTTATTTAAGTTTGATGTCGGGCCTGGAACAGGATTTTCCTAATGTACGGTTTATTTATATGACCGGACATCTGGATGGTTCGGGACCAGACGGCAATTTGCACAAAAGGAACGAACAAATACGTACATATTGCCGCATGTTCGGTAAAGCTTTATATGACTTTGCCGATATAGAAAGCTACGATCCGGACGGATTAGTTAATTATATGGAATTGGGTGCAGATGATAATTGTGATTATGACAGCAGTGGTATATCAATGAATTGGGCTCAGGAATGGCAAAGAACACACACACTGGATGTTGATTGGTACAACTGCAGTTCCGCACACAGTCAGCCTTTGAATGCGAATAGAAAGGCCTATGCGGCCTGGTGGTTATGGGCGCGTATTGCAGGTTGGTCAGGAGAATAAATTATTTTAGTATCAGGTTGTGATAAAATCATCAGATGAATATCCGGATAAGTCACCGGACATGACCGGGATTTGTTAAAATTAGGACTGTCAATCCGGGCCTACGATTAAAGAAATTCCTGCGAATTAATAACGGCCTTTTAAATTCTTGTCCTAACGTAAAATCAGTTTATAACTGTGCAATATTTTTTGAAAGAAGTTTTGTAAAAAGCTTAAAAGCAATCCTCTCCCAGAAGCCTTAAAATTGGGGATTTTTAAGGATTTTATCATATCTTCAATCAATAAATACGGGGAAAAGTGAAAACTCTACAAAACGCATAAATCATCTTTCTTTACCGCCCCTCAAATAACGTATAAAAACCAAAAAATTGTCAATTCTGCTTGCCTTATTAGCCAAAAATCACTGGCATTACAATTGTGCCTCTTGATAATAGAGTTTAAAAAGAATTTGGAGGAAGGCGAAATGGAAAAGATAGAAGAAGTAAACACAGAGACACTGACCAGCACTACCGAAGTTCAACAAGAGGTCGGTCAACAGGTTTCCGGAATCGTGCAGGCGCAGAATGATGAAGCGCATCAGGCAGAACGCATACAGATGCGGAATGCAATGCATAACCTTCCCGATTTTGACGTGCAAATGGCAAGGCGGCATCCTTTAAGAATATTACTGGCAGAAGACAGTCTGGTAAATATCAAGATCGCACTTTGGTTTTTAAGGAAACTGGGATATCATGCAGATGTAGCTTTCAACGGAATTGAAGTTATAGATGCTTTAAAACGCCGTTCGTACGATGCAATTTTGATGGATGCGGAGATGCCCGAAATGGACGGCAGGCAAGCGACAATGCTGATCAGAAAAGAATTTGCCAAGGATCAACAGCCGACTATTATAGCTATGACCGCTAATGTCCAGCATGGCGATCGTGAAGAGTACTTGTCGCTCGGTATGAATGACTACATTACCAAGCCTCTTAAAATGGAAGATTTAATCCGTGCATTATCGGCAAGCAAACCGACTCCTGCGAGTATTATGGAAGAAGTTCAAAAGATCAGGAAAGTTGCTTAAAATTCAGGATTAACACCCCATATACACCGCAACAAAACCAATATACCTCCGTATAAATAAGTAAAATTTATACGGAGGTAATTATGAGACAGTCTTGCATTTTTTTAGCGCTGCTGATTTTTGCCGGTGTTTCCGGCGTATCAGCGCAGGCTTCCCGCGAGTTGAATAAAACAGTTGCACTCAGGCCTGACGGACGCCTTACCATTGATAATTATAAAGGCAGTATTACAATAACCTCACATGATAAACCGCAGGTTGATATTTATGTAAAAATCGAATCGGACGACCCTGATACATGGGATGCTGAAAGAGACATAGAAAATACCCAGATCAAGATTGACGGCGGTGAGGATGGAGTTACAATACGTACCGATTACAAAAAAGTAAAACGCCATCATTTCAGGAATTTTTGGGATTGGATAACAGATCCATTTGAGTCTTCATATACACTGCCGTTTGTGCATTATACAATTGCAATGCCTGCAACGGCAGATTTGAGAATTAAGGACTACAAATCGGAAATAAGAATTAGCGACATGAAAACCGATTTGATATTGAATACATATAAGGGCCAGGTTGAAATAAAGAATCTTATCGGAAGTATTGATTTAGAGACCTATAAAGGAGACGTGCGCGTTTCTTTTGGAGGGATTAATAAAGACAGCCGTTTCGAAACATATAAAGGCAAAATTCTGATAGGAATACCAAAAGACAGCGGTTTTGAACTGCGGACAGATTTTGAAAGGCGCGTTGATTTTGCATCTGATTTTGATGTGAGTGCAGTCGAACGGGGGAGGAAGCACCGGTACAGCGATTATCGCGGAAAAATTAACGGCGGGGGACCGATGCTGGAACTGCAAAGCAAAAAAGGAAATATACGCCTGAAAGAAGAATAGGTTACTAAATAAGTAACCATCATCTTATCTAAAGGGATGATGGTTACTTCTTCTTTAGATTTATCTTAAATTATCTCTCATCCCCTTGCTTTCTCCAAATAAAACCGATAAATTCATCGCAGATTAAACGATTGGGGTGTCTCTTGAAATAGCTTGCAATGCAATCCAATAACTACCATATGGAACCTGACAGAGAGGGTCCGGAATGCAGCCTATAAAATGGAATGAAGAATTTAAAATCGATATTAAGGAAATCGATGAACAGCATAAAGTGATACTGGAAATCTTCAATCAGATTGTCGCATCGGTTGAAAAGAAAAATGAGTGGCAGGCTACATCTTCCATAGTTGATTCGCTTATCCATCACGCATACAGGCATTTTGCCACAGAAGAACGGTACATGATCAAACACCAGTATCCTGGTCTGCCGGTGCACATCGACCAACATCTCGATTTCATTAAAAAGGTCACAATGCTGACTCAGGAGGTTAAAGAGAAGGGGCCGGATAAGCAGAAAGAAATGATAGCATATCTGGCAAAATGGTACTACGATCACGTCCTGGTTATAGATAAGAAATATTCGCATTATCTGGATATCGAAGAAAAGAGATAAAAAATGTTCATAAAGACTAAATATTCGATAAAACGATTTGCAGAGAATATTGAAAATGTTTCGGATATTCCTGCAAAAATTCCGGGAGTAATAATCAAAACAATCGAAGATTTTACTTCGCGCTTTAGTGATATGGAAGATGCGGCGGTATCAAAAAAGCCCCAGCCTGACAAGTGGTCGAAGAAAGAAATTCTGGGACATCTTATCGATTCCGCATCAAACAATCATCAGCGCTTTGTGCGGGTCCAGCACCTTAAGTCTTTAAATATTCCTGGTTATGAACAGCAGGAATGGGTAAAAATTCAGCAGTATAATTCTCGCGAATGGAAAGAACTGCTGTCTTTTTGGAGATTTTATAATTTGCATCTCGCGCATATAATCGGAAATATGAATGAAGAATCTTTGCAGGTTTCAATAACGATCGGTACAAACGAACCGACAACGATCGGTCATATCGTTGTCGACTACCTCGGTCATATCCAGCATCATTTACAGCAAATAGAACAAATGAAATAGGCACACTTTATTAAACACATACGGTAAAAAAAATGCAAAAAAAGGGATTTAAAAACGTAAAGATGCTTGAAGATTTACCGAATGTTGGCAAATCCACAGCGGGAGATTTGAGGCGGCTCGGTATATATGAACCCGACGACCTTCGCGGTAAAGACGCTTTTATTCTGTATGATTCGCTCTGCAGTCTTACAGGTAAAAAACAGGATCCTTGTGTCCTTGATGTGTTTATGTCGGCTATAACCTTTGTAAACGACGGTAAACCAGAACCTTGGTGGAGTTTCACTAAGGAAAGAAAAAGAATTTTGGCTCAAAGGGAAAAACTGTAAGAGGAGAAAGCTCCTGCAGTAAGATTATCTTTTCCGTTTCCGAATACCTTTATCTGCTTCACTAATCCTTCTCTATTTCCATCCGAATTTTCGCCTTTTTAGGACATCAAGCGGTCGGAAAGCTGTGAAGTAATTTTTACAACCTTTTAAAGTATTTAATGGTCTAAGCTGATGACAGCGGTTGTTAACTATTTGCAGCATAATAATCAGCCGATAGAATGCAACATAATTATCAAGGCATACGTATTTAAGGTATGCAAAGGGCAAGGTTATATGAAATCCAATATCATTATCACTTATAAAATTAAATGACTATGAAAAAGAAAATAGTGCTTTCTTCCGTTGCCGTCGTATTAGTCGGCGGTGCATCGCTTCTTTTTTTCGGCAGCAACAGTTCTTCAGACCAGGACAGTCTTCCTAAGGTGAAGGTGAAAAGAGGAACAATTATTGATAAAGCTCTGGCTGTCGGAACGATTGAACCGGAGAATGAAATATCGGTTAAGTCCAAAGTGTCTGGAGTTATTAGCCGTATTTTTGTAGATGTCGGCGAATATGTAAAAATAGGACAGCCGATTCTGGAAGTAAAACCCGATCCGACGCCGCTCGAGCTTGCAGATGCAAAACGGCAGGTGGAATTGAGTCAGGTTGATATGGATAACCTGAAAAAAGAATCCGTGCGAATGAAAAGCCTGTATGCAGGAAAGCTTATATCGGACAAGGAATACGAGGATTTTCAAAAAAAATTCGATGAATCGGAACTCCGGTTAAAAATCTCAACAGAAAAACTTGCATTAATGGAAAGCGGCAAAGTTAAAATAGGCGAAACGCAGATCGAATCAATTGTAAAAGCTCCGATTTCGGGATTTGTTCTGAACAGGACAATCGAGGTCGGCGATCCGGTCACACCATTGACTTCATACCAGGAAGGCACAGTATTGATGAAGATGGCTAATATGGAACGGCTTATATTCAAAGGCACTGTCGATGAAATCGATGTCGGAAAGATGAGGGAAGGTATGGATGTTGAAATAAAAGTAGGTGCGCTGCCGAGCGATACGGTAAGGGGCACCCTTCGTAAGATCTGGCTGAAGGCCGAAAAAAAGGATAATGCAACGGTGTTCCCGGTCGAAATTTTAGTTCCGGCATCCAAGAACACGGTCTTGCGTGCGGGCTATTCTGCGAATGCCAGTATTATTATTAAAAAGAAAGCCGATGTGCTGACGGTACCTGAACGTGTTGTGACATTCAATAATGATACCGCGTCTGTGAAAATAGCTCTCGAAGGCAAAAAAGAAGAGACAAGATATATAAGAACCGGATTGAGCGATGCGATAAATATTGAAGTCGTTTCCGGCCTTAACGAGGGCGATGAAGTTTTTGAGAAGCCTGTTAAAAAGATCGATTAGTTAATTCAGAATAGAAATGGAAAAATTTCGCACAATAGTCTCGGAATTCATTATTGACCTGAAGGCTCAGAAGCTCAGGGCGTTTCTGACAATGTTCGGTATAATCTGGGGAACTGTTGCGATTGTAGTTCTCGTTGCATTCGGAGTCGGATTTCGCAAGCAGACGGCTGCAAGCATGCACGGTATCGGCGAGGGAATTGCTATTATGTTTCCGGGGAAGACGACAAAACCCTGGTCCGGATACGGAATCGGGAGACGAATTTCACTGATTGAAGAAGATACGAAACTTATTGCTTCTCAGGTACCCAATGTTAATGCTATAAGTCCAGAATTCAGCAGACGGACAACTGTACGTGTTGGCACAAATATTCTCAATCCAACTGTTTCAGGTGTTAACATAGTCTATGGTGAAATGCGGAATATTATTGCAGAAGCAGGGGGAAGGTTTATTAATTCTCTTGATCTGCAGGAACGGCGGCGTGTCGCGGTTTTAGGAGATAAAGTCAAAGAGTTTCTTTTTCAGGATCAAAATGCTGTCGGGAAAACCATCTTCATCGGTCAGACTCCATTTCTGGTGATCGGAGTCATGCAGAAAAAAACACAGCCGTCATCTTATAACAGCAGAGATCAGGATCGTGTCTTTATTCCTTTTTCAACATTTGCATCGGTTTATGGTACTGTGTACTTAAGTGATATTATTTACCAGATCAAGGATCCGCGCCTCGGAGAGGAGACAGTAAAGGAAGTGCGGGCAGCATTAGGCAAACGTTACAAATTCGATCCTACAGATGAAGATGCGGTTTTTATCTGGGATACAACCGATTTCGATCGCCTTTCATTTTATATGTTTCTTGGCATCAATATTTTCCTCGGGCTTATAGGAAGTTTCACGCTTGGCGTTGCGGGGCTCGGAGTCGCTAATATAATGTTCATAGTTGTGCAGGAAAGGATAAAAGAGATCGGGGTTAAACGCGCAGTCGGTGCAACAAAGAAGAATATTTTAATTCAATTTTTTACTGAAACATTTTTTATTGTTTTCACCGGCTCGGCAATCGGTTTTATAATTTCATACGGAATTATTGTAATTTTAGGAATGCTGCCGATTAAAGAATATGTCGGAGTACCGGAGTTATCCTATGAGGTTGTAGGAATAACAATACTTGTTCTAATTACAGTTGGACTCTTATCCGGACTCATGCCTGCAAGGCGTGCTTCCAATATTGATGTCGTTGAATGTCTGCGGACGTAACGGGAATATTCGTGAGAAATATTAAAAGGACCTGATATGTTCTTGGAATTATTCAGAGATTTTATTTCAGACCTTCGTGTGCATCGTACACGAGCAACACTCACCCTGATCGCCATTACATGGGGAACAATCGCCGTGGTTCTTCTGCTCTCTTTTGGTGAAGGATTAGGAAATCAAATGCTTAAGGGAATGATGAATGCCGGCAATAGGATTATGGTTGTCTATTCCGGTGAAACTGGATTGGTATATCAGGGATTGCCGAAAGGAAGGCGGATCAGGTTTATTGAAGAAGATATTGATCTTATTTCAAAGTCTGTTGCGGGGATTGGAATGATTTCTCCGCAATATCGCAATAATGTTACACTCACATATGGGAAATATTCAACAGCGACAGAATGTGAAGGTGTAAATCCATGCTTCGAAGAAATGCGCCGGATGTATCCATCGGCAGGTGGGAGATTTTTGAATGATATTGACGTCACTCATCAAAGGCGCGTTTTAGTTCTGGGATCAGTCATTGCGAAAGATATTTTTAAGGAAGAGGATCCTATAGGAAAAATAGTTAAGGTCGATGGAGTTCCTTATACAGTTGTCGGTCTGATTCAAAAGAAAGTTCAGACGGCGATGAATAACGGTCCGGATACTAGAAGGGCAATAATTCCTCATACAACATTCAGAACGACTTACGGAAATAAATACGTTAATTCAATTGTCGTGCAACCCATTGACCCGAGTCAGCAGGAGCAGGTAAAAAGTTCGCTTTATGAAGTATTTGGACGAAAATACAGATTTGATCCCAAGGATGAACGCGCAATTAGCATCTGGGATTTCATTGAAGCTGAGAAAATAAGTCAGAAAGTCGGACTTGGTGTATCAATTTTTCTTTTTTCAATTGGTTTTCTCACTCTTGTAATTGCAGGTGTAGGTGTTGCTAATGTGATGTATGTAGTTGTAAAGGAACGGACGAAGGAGATTGGTATCAAACTAGCAGTAGGCGCGCGGCGGAGTTACATTCTGGCACAGTTTATTTTTGAATCGCTGTTATTATCGTTATCAGGCGGGACAATCGGTATTCTTTTTTGCTATACGGTAGTCTCATTAGTTCGCATGATTCCGGCTGATGATGAAATGGGCGCTATGCAATTTGTCGGACGGCCCGTTCTCTCATTTCCACTTATACTTATCACGGTTGGTATTTTAACTGCGGTTGGACTTGCTGCCGGAGTATTTCCTGCACGTAAAGCTGCAAAACTGGATCCGGTTGAATCACTGCGGTATGAATAAACTTCCGATATTTTCCCGAGCCAACGCAAAGAGAAATATCGGAAGTTTACTTAATCTTCGTATACACTTTTGTAAAAAAGTATATATAAAATCCCTCCTTAATTCTAGCCTTTAGAAAAAGCTTTATCCAGCTTCATAGGATCTGAATATTTGTAGAAATGAGTAATAAGCAATAAAAGAACACCGTAGGTGTTCAACTCCTATGAAGTTGTATGTAAATTATTGAACAAGTACTTACAAATATGAAACGTCTACGGCGTTATATATAAAATTGGTTTTTTGAATGACCCCTCCTGTATCCTCCCCTTTCAAAAAGGGGAGGAGATGGCTGATAACAACCGTTGAATAAATTCAACGGCTATCGAAACGAAACCCAAAGGGTTTTGTGATGGACAGCCGTATGATTTATCATACGGTGAAGATATATTGATAAAATCGCTGGAAACATGTAGCATCTCCCCTGTTTATGAAACAACGGGACAGGCCTGCCTGCCCTCCTAAGGCGGGTAAACGGTAGGCAGGCGGTCGCCAGACTGGATTGATCACGGATATTGAATCCACCGTAACGATAACCCCTCCTGTATCCTACTTTTTGTAAAAAGGCAGGAAACGGGAAAAAGTAAACTGTCATTCCCGAATGTATTTGTCGGGAATCTTGTCGAGGATTTGTTTTCAGCCACTTTCGTAAAGTTATAAAGTTTGAGCATAAGGACTTTACGAAAGTTACATGTAGCATCTCCCTGTTTATGAAACAACGGGACAGGCCTGCCTGCCCTCCTAAGGCGGGTAAACGGTAGGCAGGCGGTCGCCAGACCGGATTGATATTATTTTATCGAATTCTCATGGTTATCAAACCTTGTCAAGGTTATGCTTGCCCGCCGTATTTGTGGCGGGAACCTTGACA
>JAFGLB010000196.1 GCA_016928255.1 Bacteroidota bacterium | reverse complement strand
CTGCATTATATCGTTGTAATGCTTCCGTATACTCCCGTCCCTTATTGTGTCGGTCAGCCAAAATACCTGACCCCGAAGTCTCTCAAATGACATTATTTTGTCTAATTTTTAGATTAGATGGTAATATTTAAAAATCATATTCTATATCAGTTACGCGCCAGGGTGCTTTTTCCCATTCTTCTCTCAACAGACCATATATTCTCCTGTCGCACAAGTTCCCATTTTTAAATGCATGTTTTCTCAGCACGCCTTCCAATTTGAAACTGTAGCTCTCATATATTCTATTGGCCGCATTATTCATACTGTATGTATATAGATATATTTTATTCAAATCATAAGTCAAGAACGCATAATTCAGCAGCCATTTTGTCGCCTTCTTGCCGATTCCTTTTCCCTGGGAATCCGGATTCACCATCACATAAAACTCAGCCTTGCTGTCTTTTAAATCAATATGTGTATATCCTCCCATCGCCATAATATTATTTTGGCGGTCTGTAAATGTTAAATCTATTCTTGTCTGATTACCAATATTGTTTTTAAACCATTCTGTTGTTCTTTTGACAGTTGCAGGCAGGTCAAACGGCATTGTATTGTTAACTCTCGGATTATTAATCCAATCAACTCTTGTTTGGATATCGGCTCGTTTAAATTTCCTGGCTTTCAATTTCACTTCTCTGCAAGTATTTAGGGCATCATGTTTTTCTCCCGGAATGACTACAATATCTTTTCTTGTCAAGACATTAAAAAAAGTTTTGAAAAATATTTTTGCGTCATTTGATAATGACAATGTTTCCACATATTTAACATCAAGTTCCAACCTCTCATTCCAATCAAGATTATTTCTTCCTTTAATCTGGGCCAAGCCTGTTATGCCGGGTCTGACCAGGTGTCTTTTCGATTCCCTTTGAGTATAAAAAGGTAAATACTGAACAAACAAAGGCCTTGGACCGATCAGGCTCATATTTCCTTTCAGTACATTATACAACTGAGGAAGCTCATCGATTGATGTTATTCTGAGCAGATGGCCGAATTTTGTCAATCTTTCTGTGTCAGGCAGTAATTTACCCGACGTATCTTTTTCATCATTCATTGATTTAAACTTAATCACTTTGAAGACGCGGCTGTTTTTACCGGGACGAGCCTGCAGGAAAAACGGATTGCCGGACACAGCGATCGCATTGATTATTGCCACAATAATTAATACCGGCAATAAAACAACCAATACCGTTAAACTAATTAAACAATCAAAAAACCTTTTGAAAAAATGTTTATACATAAGGCAACTATCAATAATTGATTTTAATAATATTAAAAAACCGCATCGATAATTTTATTTCGATTAGTTCTTTGCTTCTTCATTCAGCCTGATAAACAGACTGTTAAACTTATCGATCCCCTTGCTCATTTCAAGTTCATTATCATAAAATTTTCTTCCATTTGAACCGAGCTGCTGCCTTTGAGCAGGAGTCATTTCATAGAGTGTCTTCGCCGCCTCTGCAAGTGCTTCAGGATTTCCAGGTTCAGCACAGATTCCTGCATTTGCCTGTTTAACAAGATCTGCAGCATCTCCTCTTACGGACATCAGGATTGGTTTCCCGACCAGTAATGATTTTTGAGTTTTTCCGGGTATAGTTATGCTGAAAAGGGGATCGTCTTTTAAATGAACAAGCAGTACGTCGCTGTGCTTGTAAATAATTTCCATTTCTTCCGGATCCCGGGAAGGTAGAAATATTATGTTATTCAACTGCATTCTATCCGCTTCATTTTTTAACCGGTCTTCATCGATACCGGAACCGATCATGATAAATTGGATCTGCGGATGAGATTTCATTAGAATAACCGCCGCTGATAGAACATTATCGAGACCCTGGGCTTTACCTAAATTGCCGGCAAACACAATATTGAATTTATTTGAAAATACAGATTCAACCGATGCATCCGACTGGTTCGGAATGTTTACAATAGTTTCGGCACCGCTCCAATTATATATTACATCAATTTTGCCCGAAGGCACTCCCCGTTCAACAAGCCTGGTTTTAAATCCGGGTGACAGCACAACAATATGCGATGTTCCTTTATATATAATCTTGCAGAACTTGTCCACTATTGAGAGGATTCTTTTATTATTCACCATCCCGGTCGCCGATAGAGTATCCGGCCATAAATCCTGTATATCATATACCATTGGAATGCGGAAGATTTTTCTCAGTACGACACCGGCCATCCCTGAAGTTGCAGGCGGATGATAAACATAAATCAAGTCGGGACGTTTCACAACAAACGGCCCCAGAATTGCTGCTGATAAGGCGAAGGATAAATAGTTGGCTATTCTGCCGATTTTAGAACTGCTGTGGTTCGGATACAGCGGAACTCGCACTACCTGTATCTCTTCCATCAGCTCTTTTTTCAAAAGTGTAATTTTATACCCCGGAAACACTTTTCCTCCGGGATAATTTGGAAATCCTGTAAGCACTGTAACAGTATGTCCTCTTTTTGCAAGTTCCCGGGCAAAAGAAAGTCCCTTATAAAACTTTTCGGGCTGGAACCACTGAGTAAGCATCAATATTTTCATTTAGCAGCCAAATAAATCAAAATTCGTAAAGATTCCTGAGTGTTGTTTCTTTGCTTCTTTTATTTGAAACCAAACAAATCAAAAACTGTATAAAAGCTGAGACAATACAGCTGCTGAAATAAAAAAGGAAAGGAGTCGTAATTGTTTTATTGCTTCCCTGTAAGCTTTCTGAATATTTTTTCAAACTTATCCACACCGGCAGTCATCCTGAGTTCATTCATGTAAAACTGATACCCGTTTAACCCGAGCTGTTCTCTTTGAGGCGGCGGCATATTATAGAGAGTCTTTGCCGCCTCAGCGAGTGCTTCCGGATTGCCGGGTTCAGCGCATATTCCTGCATTTGCATTTTTAATAAGTTCAGTTGCATCTCCCCTGACAACCATTAGTACAGGTTTTTTTGTCGAAAGAGATTTTTGAGTTTTCCCGGGAATAGTAATACTGAAAAGGGGTTCATCTTTAAGATGAACGATAAGCACGTCCGTTAATCGATAGACAATCCGCATTTCCTCCGTTGTGCGCCAGGGCAGGAACTTCACGTTTGTGAGCTGCAGCTCCTGAGCTTTGTTTTTCAACTGGGTCTCTTCAATACCGCCGCCTACAAAAACAAACTGAATATTAGGATGAGAATGCATTAACAGAGCTGCCGCAGACAAAACATTTTCAAGCCCCTGGGCTCTTCCTAAATTGCCCGCAAAAACAATATTGAATTTGCCGGAAAAAATCGATTCAACCAAAGGATCGGCAATTTCCGGGCCGTCAGCAGAAAAATCTTCCATTGCCCAGTTGTAAATAACATCAATTTTATCCGATGGCACTCCCCTTTCAACAAGTTTATTTTTAAATCCGGGAGATAGTACAACGATACGTGAAGCCCCTTTATAAATAATTTTACAAAATTTATCTACAATTGATAAAACGATTTTCTTATTTATCATTCCTGTTGCAGATAGGGTATCCGGCCACAGATCTTGAATATCGTACACCATTGGAATCCAGTGCCTTGTTTTCAATACAAGGCCGGCCATACCTACAGTTGCAGGCGGGTGATATACGTACATAACATCAGGCCTTTTCGTCACAACCGAACCTATGATGGCAGCGGAAGTGGAGAACGATAAATAATCGGCTATCCTGCCGATAATTGAATGACTGTGACTTGGATAGATAGGGACACGTATCACTTCCACACCGTTCATATTCTCTCTTTTCAGCAGAGAAATCTTATATCCCGGAAAAATATTTCCGTCATTATCATACGGGTAACCTGTTACAACAGTAACGGAGTGGCCGCGCTTCATTAACTCTTCAGCAAAAGGCAGTCCTTTAAACACAGGTTCCGGCTGAAACCATTGTGTCAGCATCAGGATTTTCATTTACTTGACCTATAATTCAATTAATATATGATTTTAGTATTGTTCTTGCCTTCCAAAATGAAATGCCCGCTATAAAAAAATTCATTTACGCTGTAATATTGAATTTTTTCCATACATTTCTGGTTACATAATCGGTATAACTTATAATAATGCGGATAATTTTTTCCGAGACGTTGGGTACGTCATAATCTGCCACAATTTCGAGAGTCCTTTTTTTATCGCGGTTTTGCCGGCTTACTATCGATATTCCCTGTCTGACACGCTCCCAGCGAAGTCCGGTAAGCATTACTGAAGCCTCCTCCATACCTTCCGGGCGCTCATGTGCTTCGCGAATATTCAATGCAGGAAAATTCATGATAGATGATTCTTCCGTGATGGTACCGCTGTCGGACAGAACAACACGGGCAAATTTCTGCAGTTTAACATAATCCGAAAAAGCAAAAGGCTTCATTAATTCGATCTGTTTAGGCAGTTTTACATTATGCGATTCAAATCTTTTGCGGGTACGCGGATGGGTTGAAACTATTACCCGCTCGCCGAATTCACCTGCTAGGTTATTAAGGACATCTACCAGCTGAGTAAAACGTCCTTCATCATCAACATTCTCTTCCCTGTGTGCGCTGACGACAATATAATGATAGGGTTTTAAGCGCAATGTTTTGAGAATTGGAGAATGATCAATTTTTTTCTGGTAGGACATTAGTACTTCATACATCGGACTGCCTGTTTTAATAATGCGGTCCGGTAACAGTCCCTCTCTGATAAGATATTCGCGTGCAATAGAACTGTACGTAAGATTGATATCTGCAGTATGATCGACGATTCTTCTGTTTATCTCTTCAGGCACACGTTCGTCAAAACAACGGTTACCGGCTTCCATGTGAAAGACAGGAATTTTTTTTCTCTTCGCTGCAATTGCCGCCAGAGCACTGTTGGTATCGCCGAGTATCAATACTGCATCGGGATGCGTTTCCGCAAATACCGCATCGATGCGTGCAATGATCAATCCGATTGTCTCGGCTGTGGTCTCGCCGACAGCTTTCAGATAACGATCCGGCTTCCGAATCCCAAGATCTTTGAAAAATATTTCGTTCAGTTCAAAATCATAATTCTGGCCTGTATGGACAAGAACATGTTCAACTGCCGGTTCCGCATTAAGACGGGCAATTACCCGCGACAGCCGGATGATCTCAGGCCGGGTTCCAACGATAGTCATAATTTTAATTTTTTTCATTAATTCTTTCCTTCTTTGATTTCATTTTTAAGTACCGGCAGAAAATAAGTATCCGGAACTTCAGGATTAAACGGTTCACTCGACCAGAAAAGAACAACCATTTCGCCGCCGCCCACATTCTCTATAGAATGCGTATAACCCGGGGGAATATCGACGACCCTGAATTCTTCTCCCTTAATATCATAAGACAGAACTTCATCACTTGTGACATGCCGAAACCTGATTATTCCATGGCCTTCCACAACACAGAATTTTTCGACTTTCGTGTCATGCCAGTGATTTCCGCGGGTAATTCCTGGCTTTGTACGCGAAATAAAGATTTGCCCGAAGTGCGGCGACTTCAGAAGTTCTGCAAGAGAACCTCTGGGATCTTCATGTTTCACAAGTTTATAATCGAATTTAGCTGACGGCAAAAACGAAAGATATGTAGCATAAAGCGCTTTTCTGAAACTATCATTCATATCAGGCAGTAAAAGTCCTGTGCGAATGTCGCGCATACGGAGTATTTCATCCACTAAATCCCTGAGTGTAATGCTTTTTACGGGCTTTATTTCAGGACGGCGGACTCCGGAATGCTCAAGCCCTTTCAGCAACGATGTGAATCCTTTTACTACATCGTCAATGTAAACCAATTCGACGACTCTCTTCGGATCCGAAACGGTTATATCAAGTCCGCGTGCGATGTTATGACAGAAAGTGGCAACTGCCGAATTATAATTAGGGCGGCTCCATTTGCCGAATACATTCGGCAGCCGGAAAATTACAGCATTGCCGCCAGCCGCGCCATAGTCTTCAACCGCCTGCTCAGCTTCCAATTTACTGCGTCCATATGGATTATCAAGAGCGGCCTGGATTGACGAAGAGAGTGCAAGTAAAGGTTTCTTATCTCTCTGAAGAAGACTTTGAACAATTCGTTTGGTCAGATCGGCATTGCCTTTCGTGAACTCGTCTTCATTCTGAGGACGGTTAATTCCTGCAAGATGAAAAACGGCATCTGCTTTTTCTAAATGAGAAAAAAGGACCTCTTCTTTCTCCGGGATATCAAATTTCAGTACCGTGGTCTCCGGAATTCTATTCAGTGCTTCAATCAGGTTCCTTCCCATAAAACCATCGGAACCTGTCACAAGTATTGTCTTCATTTCACGCTTTCTTTTTTTTATCGATTATATTTGCAGATTTAAATAAGAGTTCAAGATTTGCTTTTAAATGTTTTAAGTTCGGTTTTAATATAATCCAGGGACAACAGAAGTTTTGCCATTTCATCAACATTCAGTATTCGCGCGTTATTTGAATCGAAGTCTTCCAGCTTCGTGATTTCCTTCTTCCCTTCGGAGAAGAATACATTATAGTTTAAATCCCTGTTGTCCGCCCTCACTCGGAAATAATCGCCCCGGTCTTCAGCTATCGAGCGTTCTTCTCTTGTAAGCAGGGTTTCATATTGCTTCTCGCCATGACGGGTTCCGATAACTTCAATAGGATTCTTTGCATTGAAGACCTTTTTAACTGCAAGGGCCAAAGTTTCGATTGTAGCTGAAGGCGCTTTCTGAACGAAAATATCTCCCTGTCCCCCATGCTTAAAAGCATATAGAACTAAATCAACAGCGTCTTCAATAGACATCATAAAGCGTGTCATTTTCCGCTCTGTTATGGTGAGCGGCTTGCCTGCCCGTATTTGTTGGATAAATAAAGGAATCACGGATCCGCGTGAAGCCATAACATTGCCGTACCGCGTGCCGCAGAGCACCGTCCCTGATTTGCTGATCTGTCGTGATTTCGCAACCATGAGTTTCTCCATCATTGCCTTGGATATACCCATGGCATTGATCGGATAAACGGCTTTATCGGTACTTAATACGATAAGACGTTTAACACCGCAGGCTACAGCGGCATTCATAGTATTCTCCGCGCCTAAAGCGTTCGTGCGAAGAGCTTCAAGCGGATAGAATTCGCATGAAGGAACCTGCTTCAGCGCTGCAGCATGAAATACGTAATCCACACCGTTCATTGCAGACGAAATCGAATCATAGATCCTTACGTCGCCTATATAGGATTTGATTTTCGGATTATTGTAATGCATTCGTACTTCTTCCTGCTTTTTTTCATCCCGGCTGAATACTCTTATTTCTTTAATACCGGTATTTAAAAACCTGCGCAGTACTGCATTCCCGAAAGTTCCTGTACCGCCGGTAATAAGCAACGTCTTGGAATCAAACATTTTCATTTCCTCTCAATTATAATTTCAATTATATTTTTCGTTCCGTTAAAATCTGTGCTCTGCATATTCGCCTTCAAAAGGCGGCTGACTTAACATCAGATCATGCTTCTCTATGTCCTTTTGATCCGTAAACCTGCTGCGAATTTTCTTGGCCGGTATTCCTCCCCATATCTCGTAAGGAGGAACATCCTGTGTAACTACGGCACCGGCTGCTATAACAGATCCGCGTCCTATTCTTACACCGGCCATAATAACAGCACCGAAACCAACCCAGACATCTGCTTCAATTACAGTATCAGATAAAGGCGGGCGGCCGGAAAAGATCATCGGTACACCCGGCCGGTCCATCCTGTGATCAGCTCCAACAATCGCTACACGGGGGGCAAACATAACATAGGGCCCTATTTCAACACGCGGACCGATAAGGCAGCCGGTATTGATAAATGCATATTCATGTGCAATCAGGTCCCGGTTTATGTGAGATCCCAACGATATATAAACAGTCGGATGAACATTCTTCAGGCCGTACCTCCACTTTCGGATACGGTTCCGCGTGCGCCTGAAAAAAAGATAGAATCCCCGGTTAGTGCGAAGGATCTTTTTCAATTTTAATAACACGGCCACTCCGTAAATTTTAATTAACTGATGTTATGCAAAGAAGAAAAATTGCCACGACCTTCAGGTCGTGGAACTGAATAAATAAAATGGAGCGGGCTTTAGCCCAATAAAATTCTCGAAAATGGGGTTAAAACCCGATAATACTTTTTATTTTCTAATCCACGAGCTAAAGCTCGTGGCAATAAAGGCATTTTTGATACACATTTCATGCAAACTGCGTAACTTGAGTTATTAATATTATTCAATAACTTGTTCCTGGATACTCTCGGAATTTACAATATCTGCGGACTTTCCTTCCACGGAGGCATTAATTACCTGAACCTGATGAGCAGGCGTATAGCACCTATCGATTGAACGGATACAACGCTTCCGTATGTTCTCATCGGGCAGATCTCCGTTTACCCATGCTCTGATTGTTTTTGCCAGATCGGAAGAGTCGCCTTTTTTAAACAGCTGTCCGTTTATACCGGATTTTATTGCCTCCCATTCCGGGCCCTGTTCATCCGGATCGTCATGAGTAATTACAGGAGTTCCGTAAATCAAGCTGTGCATGACAGTTAAACCGATCGCTCCCGGAATAACCATAACATTCGACGACATAATTAACCGTGCAAGTGTTGTTTCTTCATAACATGCGCCGTAAAAAACTGCATTTATATTTTTGTTCCTGGCAATCATTTCCAATCTTGAACGCTCCGGGCCGTCTCCAATAATAAGAACATCAACTGAGCAGCCGTCAGCCTGAAGTGAGGCAGCCGCCTCAAACAGCAAATCTAACTGGCGCAGCGGCAGCAGGCGGCCGGTGCAGATAACGACCGGTTTATTCCAGTGGCCGAAAAGTTTTTCCCTGGTTTCGCGAATATCCTGCGTTGTAATTCCGGAACGGACTTCTTCCTGTTTATGCGTGTCCAGACTGTTATAAACAACATATAAATTTTTTGATTTGAATCCTTTTGCTAGTCCGAATTGCACGGCACGGTGGCCGTACAACAGCAAGCCATTCGCCAGACGGTAAAAGACGCATCGCATCCAGGCCATCAAACCTTTTTCTTCCCTGAGCCATCCATGGGTCCAAAAAAGGACACGCTTACCTGATATTCTCGCAAGAATTGCAGATATCCAGGTGCATACATAGTGCGCATCTCCCAAATAAACAATAGCATCAAACCTGGGATTTAAAGCAAGCCTGATAAGCCCGCCCTGAAAAAATATCAGTTTGGCAATTATTCGATAAGGAGTTTCAATAAATCTTGCCGGATCGTTAAACTCGAAAGCTTTGATACCCGAATTTTGCGGATCCTTTCTGGCCCCCACAAAAACATAATGATGTGCATCGCTTTTTATCAATTCCTGAATCACCGCTCCCCTGTAATGTGCAAAGAAGTGGTAGACAATTGCTACATCCATTTTTCGTGACGTCATAAATTGCGTGTTCTTATATAAATAGAATTACTGTTTTATTTTAACGATAGATAACGCTGAAACTATACTCTTCGTACTAATCGGCAGCCGGAAGATTCTTAATGTACCAAACTTTTCAATTCCTGCAGATTCAGAATTATTTCTTTCCCTGTTAAAGCATCAATCATTATTCCTTTGGAATTGAAAGTGGGGTGAACCATTGCTTCGATTATTGAATCGTTTTTTGAAATCAACGCCTTATTGTTTAAAATAACAGAATATTCACTGAAGTAATCAGTTGTTTTCCATTTTGCTCTAAGGTAAGCATTAAATATTGTTTTGTATGCTTTTTTTGCCGTTGAACAAACGACTACATTATCCAAAATCCGAACTGAAGAGAATTTATACTTTTTTAGAATAGGTTCAACGGCTCTGAAAATGAAAAACTCAGTGTGAACATGCTTATGAGAATCAAAATGATCCGGTTTTAAGCCATATTTGTGAAATTTTAAAATCTGAGATTCACATTCAGCTGAAATGATATTCATTTCTTCTCTTGATAAAAATATTTTATTATTCCGCCGGTACTTAAATTCGCCTTCTTCCGAACAAAACAGCAATGACCGGGTTATCCGGGCGCCGAGCGGAATACCCGTGCTGATATTAAAATGTATGCCAACACGGTCTTCAAAACCATTATCATGAATAAGCTGACATGCTTCTTCAAAAAAAGGAGCGTTTGCCATAGCAGTAGTGCGGTCGATTATTCCCGTCTTTAGACCTTGAATAATTGCCGCATTTGTCTCCCGGGAACATCCTAAATCATCAGCATTAATTGTTATTTTCATTAAATACCCCCCGCAGTTTGATTTTTAATCTGGATTATTTGTCAGTGATTCCAGGAAATGATTCTGATTTACTTCGTTCAAATGAAATTTCTTTGCCACTTCATCGGCATTCGATACCAGGCGCTCAACTTCATCTGTATTAATTAACAGGTCATGGATCGATTTCCGAAGCATTTCAATGTTTCTTTTCGTTACCAACCGCGCCCATCGGTATTTTTCCGCATATTTGCATACACCTGTAGACGGATGTGCATAAACAATTATCGGCTTTCGGCTGAACATAAAAAGATGCGACTTGGACGATATGGAAAGTCCGATGGCAGAGACCCTGCCTTCATCAAAACTTTCTGCCAGCAGAAGCAGGTCTGCACCCTTCAAATAAGCCGGCAGTAAATCATTGCCGGGATCGTCAAAAAGATCAATATGCTGAGCCTTCTTGAGTTCCTCTCTGCCTTCCGGGTCTATTGCAGAACAAAGAACCGCAGCACGTACATTAATACCTTCTTCGTTGAGCAGCCGGCATGACTCGTTAACATCAAGCATAAGCGGCCACCTGTATTTCGTAAATCCACCCACCGCGAGAATCGTAAACGTACCGGCCGGATGACTGCGGATGGGAACTGCATCGGTAAAACGTTTTACATTATCGGCATGCGACAATGTTATAAATTCCCTTTCATATCTTTCGGCATATTCATCGGACATAGGCTGGCCGAATGCGAACGGCACATCGACAGCAGCCATCAGTTTAGCTGTTGCTGATTTAACTATGCGTCTCATCATCGGCATAAAAAATTTTATTTCGCCATGCTGTCCTGAATAAAGATATGAAGGCCAGTCGTCCGTGGTAAAAAATGTCATTTTTGTTTTAAAACGTTTTTTCAGCATTACAGGAAGCCATGTAAATGTAAGGCAGTAACCCTGGGCAAAAATAATATCCGGATTAAATTCCTGGATCCAGGCATTCATTTCCTTCGAGATTCGCGGCCGGAAAATCAATTCGTATAACCCAGTATCGACCAGCAGACGTTTTGCCGCAGATTTCAACGAAAATTCATTCTGTTTTTCAGAATTTACAGGCGTAGAAACTGTAATTCTCTGCATCGAGCTTTCATAAGCCGAAGTTTTTACTTTATAAAACAGATGTCCGAACCTGCGATCACGCGGCCCAAGTTTATAATACCTGCCGAAGAATCCCGCATCGCCGTTATCTCCACTGCTGTAAATTTCTGCTAGATTTTCCCTTGGCCAGCACTGAAATAAATTCCGCAGTAAAAGGCCGTTATTGAAAGTATCCGCAGCATTAATACGTCCCATTGTTACAACAAGAACTTTGGGATAGTTCATGATTCTTACCTGTTTCTTTTTTCAGCAATAATACATAAGTGAATATTATACCGGTTAATTACAAATACTGAACATATAATCGGTCAGTTTTGTAATTCATTTGAGAGGTGACGTTCTTAACCCCCTTTTATCCGATCATCTTATAGATGGATTCGATAACTTCTTTATTCGAATAATCATAGCTGAATACTAATTTCTTCATTTCTTCTATTTTAACTTTTTTATCAATCAAATTCTTCAAACCCATGTAAAGTGAATCGTCGGTATTTTCCAGAATGATTCCATCCACACCATTTTTAATCTGTTCATTTGCTGAAGTATAAGCGGTTACAAGCGCAGGTATTCCCAGCATATGTGCTTCAGTAACAGCCATCGGTTTACCTTCATATCTTGATGGCAAAAAAATCATATCCATTAACGATACGTATGGTAATGGATTACTCTTTTCTCCAAGCAATGTTATGTGTTTATCCAATTTGTTATTATATATCATTGCTCTCAGATTATTCATATCATGTCCATTACCAACTATGTACCAATGAAAATTGTCAATAAGATTATCGACTTTCAGTCTACTAAAAACCTTTACCCCTCTGTCTAAACCTTTGCTTTTAAAATCAATACGGCAGACAGAAATTAGATTTATTTTCGTTTTGTCAACAGTTATATCAGGGATATATTCATTTGCTTTATTGCGTATAGTATCCTGCAATAGGATGTTCTCAATATAAGCGGCTTTATACTTGAATTTTGGAAATACTTGCGCATAGTTATCCCGACACATCGGCGACACTGAAACAATATAGTCTAACTTGGCATATGCTTTATCTTCTATTAATGGCTTCAAATGACTATTTTTCCAGTCGCAATGTACCCAACCAATCTTTATTTTTGCTTTTGCTTTTAATCCGACAAAGACATTCGGCCAACTCTCGAGAAAACCTATTGCCGCATCATATTTTTCATTAATAATTCTAGAGTTTGTAACCCGCGCATAGACCATCGCCTGCATATTTAATTTTATTTTCCGCTCAAAAAGAAATCCATAATATAATGAACGCTGAATATCGCCTGCTAAAATAGACCTGGTAATTTTTGTGAATTTTGCAGAAGGTGAATAAATACTTGCCTGTGGAAGAATATTTACCTGTTTTGGTATTTGATTAAAAAGCGGCCCTTGATTATAATAGAGAAGCAAGTCTACATCATACCTGGTATAGTCGATAGAATTTAATATAGACAGCAAGCTTGTTGTACTGCCTCCAATTGCCATCTCTTCATATACAAACAATATTTTCTTTTTCACGTATATATACTCACCGGCTTAAAACAATAACATACAATAATGCTTTATTTTCCTATTCTAAACGGTTTGTACCTCATTTTTATTTCCGAAATATTTTATAGAAAACGCTGTAATAAACGAACATTGTCAACTTCGTCTTAAATGGTTTTTCTCAAATTCTCTGATTGTCTCCAATGCAATTTACGCTGGTCTTCATACGACACATAACCTTCAAACAGCACCAGCAAATAGCAATATGGATAGTACATCAACGGAACGAGTGTAAAACAAACAAGTCCGAAATACAATACTAAAGATATCAATAAAATATTATTCAGATTCTTGGTTATCCAAATAAAAAAGATATACAAAAACACCGACATACCAATAATGCCATAGTCATAAAGAACTGCTAAAAAGTTGTTATGCGGAGAATATATTGCCAAACCAACGGCTTTCCCAACGAGGATATTTGCATTATTTGTTCCACCTCCCAGGAGGATCATCGGCATATCTGACTGAAAGAATTTATTCAGCGACAATTCCCAGATAATCGTTCTATCCGAACCTGTTGTATCGCCGCTTGCTATTCTCATTATCAATCCGTCAAAATAACCTGAACTTGATAAGGCAGTAACTGCAACGACAACAAAAAGGACAACAAAAGCAAAATTCTTTATTGAATTTATTTTCTTATACAGTATATAAAACGTGGGTACAATTGCCGCCAAAAAAGCGCCCCGAGAAGCCAGTAATCCCAGAACAATAAATCCCATGATTGCAACTGTTAGGAATAATATTCGTATTACCATTTTGTCTATGGTTCTATTCATGAAATAAAAAAAGGAGACTATAATGCCAATAGCTATTATGCTGCCTAAATAATTGGGATCGGTCCAAAATGCTCTTTGAATAACATCTTTATTAACCACCTGTTTTACTGTAAAATCATCGCTGAAAATAAAAGAATAAATTGAAAGACAGAAAGTAACTACTATAAAAGCTATTTCAAGCATAGATATACTTGTTTTTGATTTAACAAATCTCTTAAGCATTATGGCAGAACCAAGAAGAAACAAAAAAGAATAATCAAAATTCAGGTTTACTGCGTTCGATATCATAATAACAATTAAAAAAGCTATTAATCCTTTATTTGATCCTCCAAGAAAATTTCCTTTATTTGCTTTAAAAATACTCGGAATAATATCAATGAAGAAAATCAAAAGGGTTAGATAAAAATAGAATCTCAAATCAGATGGTAAATAACCATACGGGGAGACAGAAAAAAGTCTAATAATTGCAAAAATAGCCAAAACAGGCACATACATATACCTATAAATAAATAAGGGCACCGCAAAAAAGATTAGAAATAAAAGCCTGAAAACAATACTTGGTTGTATTAATGTCCTCTCAGTCCAAGACATAGCTATTAGCAGAAGAACAGAATAATACACAACAATATTTATCAATTCCCTTTTGCTGGTAAACAAATATTCGTTATTTCTATTCATGTATTTGAAAATTAAGAAGTTGGATTCGATTGAGAATTAACAATTTCATCTTTTTTCAATCTTTTGTCTTCAGGATATAGGATTCTTTCATGCTGCAAAATTTCATCCGGTGTCCAACGGAATTTTAGCACCTTTGCGGGTACTCCTCCAATTATTGCATATGGCGGAACACTTTTAGTGACTACAGCTCCCGCGGCTACTATTGAACCTCTTCCAACCGTTACCCCTTTTAGTATAGTCGCTCCAGTGCCTACCCAGACATCATCTTCAATAATCACAGGTGCATCATCTGTTTTGAGTTTATCAGATAATTTATAGTCAAACATATATTTACCAATGATATGAGATGAGTGATTTCCTCCAATGATTGTCACGTTCGGCCCGAACAAAACCTTATTGCCTATATTTATATAGCTCTCTGTACTAAGAAATAAGGCACCAGGACCTATATAAACATCGTTCCCCACAAAAAGAGTCGGATAGAATAAATCTGTCTTAAATGGCGAGAAGTATACATTCTTTCCGCATGCTCCCATTTTTGTTTTTGCTTTACGATATGCCAGGAGATCTAATCTGCCTATTATTCCCTTGATAATTTTAATCATTGAAGCACCATTTATTGACTTTTTTTAAATATTTTTTGCAGCGGCATAATTAATATTTTCTTTGTTTCTTCCAGCTCTTCAATTTTTAGCAATTTTGACAAAAAGACATAAATTCCTGTATACATTAATATTCCAGCTATTAACTGCAATAAATATGAATCAATATTTTGTATTGTAAACATAGTAACCGCGCAAATACAAATCGCTATCAAAAGAAATACAGCAATATCTTTTATTTGTTCTGTAATGCCATAATTAAAAAATTTACCAGTGTAATATGTATTAAAAAACAAGCAGGCAAAAGAAGAGAATGCCTGGCCTAATACCATTGTTTTCAAGCTAAATGGAATAGTAGCAACAAGCACGATAGTGGAAAAGATTTTTTTTTGTACTTCTACCTTGAAGAAAAGATCCGAACGGCCTTTTGCTTCGAGTATATTCAGATTAATCGTATGAATTGGGTACCACATACCGGCAAAACATAAGATTTGAAAGAGATCTACAGCCGGCAGCCATTTTTCAGTAATCAGGATTACTACTAAAGGTTTAGCAATAGTAACCAAAAGAAACATAAGCGGAAAAGTAATAAAGGATACCATCCGGATTAGTTTCCTATATACAGCCATAAATCTTTCTTCTTCGTTCTGTATGGAACAAAGAATTGGAAAAGTGACTCTTAATAGAATCGTAGTGATATTTACAGTGGGAAGTGTTTGTAACTGATATGCGCGACTATAATATCCAAGATCTGATGCTGAATACACTTTACCAATTACCATCATATAGATATTATTATATATATTATTAAGCAGACCTGAAGCCATTATTTTTGATCCATATCCAAATAAACGACGGTAGGATTCTTTTGAAAAGATTAAATTTGGCTTCCACCTGTAATAGAACCAAAACAGTACAATTTGGCACACAGAATGAATAAGATTTTGCCATACTAAAGTCCATACACCAAATCCTGTATATGCCAATGTAATTCCAAAAATTCCAGATATAATGACGGAAATAACAGAAATTTTGGATTGCGTTTTAAAGTCGACTTTTATCATCAACTTTGTTCGCGGAACCCAATAGAGGGAATTAATTACAAAAATTATAGCAAATACTTTGGTAATAGATTCAAGTTGAGGTGCATTGTAAAATCCGGCTATCCAAGGCGAGGCAAAATAGAGTACAATATAAATAATTATTGCAATACCTAAGTTTGAATAGAACACTGTCGAAAAATCTGCTTCCGTCCTGTCCGTTTTCTGAACTAATGCCTGAGTAAATCCGCTCTCGGTCAAAGAACTGGCAATAGCTATGAAAATGGATAGCATCCCAATTAATCCATAATCTGAAGGCAATAGAATTCGTGCCAGTATTATTCCGACAAGGAATGATATTCCCTGTGTCGCAAACTGGTCAACGAAGCTCCAGAGAACTCCTTTAGTAGCTTTCTGCTTTAAAGACTGTTCAGACATTATTTCTTTCAATACTTACTGTTTTTACTTTACGACTTAACCGGCCTTAAAAGAGTCATATGATTTTATTCCCTGACGGAGTTTATCCGGCAATGCGGCATCCTCACTTAGATCAAGACACGACACATTTTCGCCTGCCTTTTTATATTTTAGACCGCTTTCCGGACAGACTGCAATACCTGAATTATCAAACAATAATTTATGACCATGCCTGCTCATCCATCCTGTCTGCTTGCCGGGAACACCGGCAATTAATGCGTAATCAGCCACATTCTTAACAACTACAGCTCCAGCCGCAATAAAAGCGTAACGCCCGACTGTAATTCCGCATACGACGGTAGCATTGGCACCAATCGTACAACCGCGTTTTAAAACCGTCTTTTCGTACAAGCTGTGCCTGTTCACCTGAGAACGCGGATTCGTTACATTTGTTAAAACGCAGGACGGCCCGAGGAAAACATCATCCTCGATTATCGTTCCCGTATATATCGATACGTTATTCTGTACTTTAACATTCGATCCTATTACAACATCATTTGCTACATTGCAATTCTGGCCGAATATGCAGTTCGAACCGATTACCGCTCCTTTTTGTATATGCGAAAAATGCCAGATCTTAGTGCCGTCCCCGATTGTACAAGGCTCGTCAACGAATGCCGATTCATGTTTATAATACGCCATAGCAATCACCTTAAATAGTTCATTTGACCGGGTATTATTTTTTTTCTATTAAAGAATGACGGGGAAAAACATGCTTAACCGGAATAATGGAGGTCCTTATTTTATGAACCAGTTCGATTGAAGGACGGGCATCTTCTATTCCAAAACCGCCGCCATTGATTGTTTTCTCGTAAACACGGGTATGCAAATCAGTAAATCCTTCCGTGAATTCAATTTCCTGCCCGTCAACGGTTATCGACCTGAAGGTTGCTTTCTTTCCCGCTTCCGCAGGATAAGGCAAGTCGTTCGGATCCACCGAAAGAAACCATTTTACATTTGCATTCTTCAGTTCAATAAAACCCGACATGCGTTTCGGTTCTCTTAAGTGCAATTCACCGTTCTGCATTCCTCCGAATAACCACATCAGCAGGTCGAAGAAGTGAATCCCGATATTTGTTGCCAGCCCGCCCGACCGTTCTTCAGATCCCTTCCAGGAATTCAGATACCACGAACCGCGGCCCGTGATATATGTTATTATAACATCATGTTTTGTCTTGGCAGCTTCCTTATCAAACCTGGCTTTCAGCTCGATAAGTGACGGATGCACTCTCAACTGCAGAACCGTATTAATTTTCCTGCCTGTTTCATTTTCTAGCACATTAAGAGCATCAAGATTCCATGGATTTATTACAAGAGGTTTCTCGCAGATTACATCCGCTTCCGACCGCAGGGCAAGGCGCATATGCGCATCGTGCAGGTAGTTCGGAGTACATATACTTACATAGTGCACCTTGTCCTTCTCCGGCCCCCTTCGGAGTTTATCAAGATGCCGGTCGAAACGCTCAATCTCAGGAAAGTATCGGACATCGAATGAAAATTGATCCAGAATACCAACCGAATCATGAGGATCGGCCGCAGCAACAAGACAATTGTCTGTATCTCTTACCGCTTTAAGATGTCTGGGCGCGATATATCCTGAAATACCTATGATAGCAAAGTTCATAATATCTTCTCATTGTTTATATGTCTCTTTATAATCCGGTAAACATAACAGTGATTATCCGGCTAAACTTGGATTATCAGCAAAATTTTGTTGTTACGAGCAGATAGGAAAGAAAAAAAATGCCTGAAGATAATTTAGCTGTCGGGTGAGAAATATTCGTTCTGAATTGATTTTAATCCGGGTATAAAAACCCGTTAACAACACAAAACTTCGATATTAAGCTTTATAAAGCATCAGATATGTCTGTGTAATTGCATTCCTTGTATCCAGAATCGGCACCTGAAGTTTTTGTACATCAAGCGTTTTGTATTCTTTATGGGCGGTTACTACAATAATTAAGTCATAATCTGAGGTTATAGATACAGATTTACGTCCTGCAAATTGCGGATGTTCTCTGGTCATACGAATAACGGGCACGTAAGGATCATTATAGTCCACAGCCGCGCCGAGATTTTCAAGTTTTTCCATCAAGCTGTAAGAAGGTGATTCCCGGTCGTCGTCGACATCGGCTTTATATGCCAGACCAAGAAGAAGTATGCGCGATCCTTTTACAGATTTATTGTAAATATTCAGAACTTCCATTGCGCGGTGGACAACAAAATCAGGCATAGCGACGTTTATCTCGCCGGCTAATTCTATGAATTTAGTTGAAGCGCCGTACTCGCGGGCTTTCCATGTCAGATAAAAAGGATCGATCGGGATACAGTGCCCGCCTAATCCGGGCCCCGGATAAAACGGCATAAACCCGAAAGGCTTCGTTTTTGCCGCTTCAATAACTTCCCAGATATCGATATCCATTTTCATAAGCGTCATTTTCAGTTCATTAACCAGAGCGATATTAACCGCCCGAAAAGTATTTTCTAGAAGCTTGGTTGCTTCTGCAGCTTTAGTTGAAGAGACAGGGACTGTTTTTACAATAACCTGCTGATACAGCTTTTCTGCGACCTTCAATCCGTCCGGCGACGTTGCCCCTACCACTTTTGGGATTGTTTCAGTCCTGTAATCTTTATTTGCCGGATCTTCTCTTTCCGGCGAGAAAGCCACAAAAAAATCCTTATCTGCTTTTAATCCCCCTTTTTCCAGTATCGGAATCATAACTTCATCTGTAGTTCCCGGATAGGTCGAGGATTCAAGTACGATCAATTGTCCTTTCCGTATATAAGGTGCAATGGCTTCACAGGAAGAAACAATATACTGGACATCAGGCTCGCGGTTTTTATTAAGAGGAGTCGGAACAGCTATAAGGATTGCGTCGCATTCGGCTGCACTTTCGAAACCTGCCGGAGCGGAAAATAATCCGCTGTTTACGGCTTTCTGAATCCGTTCTGAAGGGATATGTTTGATGTACGATTTACCCTGCATCAGTGAAGCCGATTTATTTTTATCGATATCAAATCCGATCGATTTAAAACCCTTCTCTGCAAAGCAAAGGATCAAAGGAAGTCCTACATAACCCAAACCAATTACGCCGACAATTGCTTTCTTCTGTTCAATTTTCTGATATAAATTTTCGCTTAACGTCATAATAGATTTACCCTTTTCATGAATGTATTACTTCCAGCAATTCTGCCGGTACCTGAATGGAAATTGACTGTTCTATGGCGGCTATTGAAACGATTACCCTTGAAATTCCATGTACTTTATCGACTATTCCTTCGACTCCGGAGAGAGAACCGCCTGTTATTCTGACTTTATTCCCGATTTCAATATAGCTTTCGCATTGTACATCCGCTGATTCCCTGACAATTTTTCTAAGCCAGTCAATTTGTATTTCAGGAATCCACGACGGTCTCTGATTGATACCGACGAATCGGACAACACCTTCGGTCATCAGAATTATTTCTTTATCTCTCAGGTCGGTTTTTACAAATATATATCCCCGGAACAGCGGCTCTTTTATCTTTTTTTTGCGGTCGCTCCAAATATGCACCTTTTCAATCAGCGGCAGGAATACTTCAATTTCCTTCTTTTCAAGTGCCTCATATACTTTTTTTTCATACCTGCTTCGCAGATAAAGCGCATACCATTTTGGAGTTACAGTCATCGACCGTCTACGGCTATCGAAATGGCCTGTGTAATAATAGCTGCGGATACAACCACGCTGAATACGTCCCGGATAGTTGACCATGTTGTACGGTCCAGATAGACAATATCACCCGGCATCATTTGCAGGTCTTCCGGCCGGACAGTCGAAAGATTATTTAAATCAAGGTGTATTTCTTGCCTTGTAATCTTTGCTTCTTCTTTAAGGAAGGATGAAAGTGTTTTCTGATCCGGCTGGACGTCCTGACGGATAGTCTTTTCTCCGTCTTTAATAATCCTGATAATTTTTACCTTAGCCAAAGATCCGTCTGTTGTCGGCCCTCCTGCCAGGGCAATCAAATTCATAAGATCAATCGAGCTTCCGATCTCATATCTGCCGGGCCTTTGGACAAATCCCATTACGTTCACTATGATTGTTATATCATTAGGACGGGCAAAAAAGTAATTGGTATTTGTGGTTTTTTCGGATGTCGCCGATAGAAGACTGCTTGATATATCCTGCGCATCTGCAATCGTAAGGTTAAATAAAATGATCCCCGTTAGAATAACAATATATAGTGATTTCATGTTAACCCTTCCATTTGATGGTGAGTTTTCGATATCGATTTTACTTTTTCAACAATATTCTTTTCTTTGTGCTTGCTTGATACTGTCCGGATTCGTAGCCGTAATATCCGTAGTGGTAACCGTAAGCATATTTATTTGAAGCATTACTGATATCAAAATTGTTTAAGACAACGCCGATGATATGGACACCGATACTCTTGAGAAATTCTGTAATCGTTTTAAGTTCAGTTGACTGGGTAATCCCGGCAGATGCAACAATGATAACACCGTCTGTTTCTGTTGCGAGGGCGGATGCATCCGTGACCGCCAGTAAAGGCGGAGTGTCAAATATGATTACGTCATATTTTTCCTTCATAAGTTTTATGAATTCCTTCATCTTTTTGGATCCAAGAATTTCCGATGGATTGTGCGGGACTGTTCCGGAATTAATGATATCCAGATTAGGCAGAACCTGCCGGTAAAGTACATCTGCCAGGCCGACCGACCCGACTAGAAAGTCTGTTAGCCCTTTGTCGTTTTTTAAACCAAACATATACTGCATCATCGAACGTCTTAAGTCCGCATTTACCAGAAGGATTTTCTTTTCGGACTGAGCCAGTGATACGGCAAGATTGCATACAGTGGTCGTTTTGCCTTCTTCAGGATTCGCGCTTGTAACAACGAAGCATCTAACCGGCGTACCGGTTTTCAGGAATTGAATGCTTGTCCGCAAATGGCGGTATGATTCAGAAATAGGCGCCATAGGCCGGTAATGTGTGATTAAATGATAATTATAAGGGGAAGCAGTTTTTTGAATTTTTACATCCTGTGTAATCTTTTTGATTTCTTCATCCATATTGCATATCGTAGAAAGCGGGAAGAAACCATGGCGCTTCAGATCTTCAGGTGTCCTTATACTTACATCTAAAGACGCTTTTACCATAACAATACCTATCCCGATCCCAAGGCCAAGAAGCAAACCTACAACCAGGTTGAGCATCACGCGCGGACTTACCGGCTTAACCGGGACAACGGCAGGATCAATAACGTCTACGTATCCGAACTGAGATTTTTCTTTGATAGCAGTTTCGTTGTACTTTTCTTCGACAAGAAGATAAAGCTTTTCATTGCTTAAACGGGCACGCTGCAGTTTCGCAAACTCCATGCTCTTTTTGGGCAGCTGATTGAATCTTTTTTCAGCTTCCCGGATAACGCCATCAAGAGCAATCTTGCGCGCCTGAAGGCCCTGCAGTTCGACTTGCTGCTCGATAATTTTCTGTTTTGCTTCTGCCAGAAAAGAACCGGCTCCTTCTCCAGACGAACGTGAACCAGGCATAATTGAGCCTAAAAATTGCTGTGTACGAACCTGAAGATTCTTCTTGAGAGAAGCTATCTGTTGATCAATTTCCCTTAATTTATCAGAATAAATATCTTGTCCGACAAGATCCGGATTTTGTGCTACTACAATATCACGTTGAACTTCGAGCTTGGCGATTTGATCTTGAAGAAGACGGATATAACTATCGCTTGACTCACCCATCTCTTTAACTGAACCCGGCTGCAGCCTTGCCAATTCCTCTTTATAAGATGTCAATGTTTTTTGTTTCGAACTTATTTCCACTTCAATACCATCCCGCTGTGCTTCAAGCTGTGAAAGCTGTTCGACAGTTTTGCTTCCTTCGGCATCCAGGGAAACTACACCTGACGAACGCATGTAATTCTGCAATTCACGTTCGGTAGTGTCGAGAACTCCTTTTTTGGCCTGCAATTGCTGCTGGAGAAATTCACGGACTGCTTTTGAACGATTTCTGCTCGCGTTGAGATTTCTGGTTGTATAGACTTCCGTGTACACATTGGCGATAAGAGCGGCTTCTTTCGGATTAGCACTTTTTGTCGTAATCTTTATAACATCTGTTTCACGTATAGGCATAAACTCTGCAGTTCGTAATATTCTATCACGGATTTGCTCTGTTTCTGCAATAATTAATGAATCGCTGTCCGATTCACTGTCCCTCGTTAACAAAATCGGGATAATTTCTTTATTCTTTTCATCCAGATATTTCAGGGAACGCAGAGCTTCGGCAACATTTTGAGCTGTCGACTGTGATTTTAAGACCTCAAGCTCATTTGCTATCCTGTTTGCAGATATGGTCCCTGACGGATCAAATAGAGGAAGACCGCCGTCTTTAGCCTGCATATTTATCATAACAAGAGAGTTAGCTTCATATATAGGTGTCACGGTAAATGTGTAAATCGCCGTAAAAAAAAGCACGACAGCTGTCGCGGCAAGAATGGTCCACTTGCCGCGTAAAAGTGTGGAAATATATTCCTGGATTGTCTGAGATGAAGAATCGTTTGCCTGCGCATCATCTCTATTTTTATCTGTAGGATCTTGAGAAGGGATCATGATACTGTTTCCGGAAAAAATTCAAAAAAATCTAAAATATGAATTATTAAAAAAAAGAAATGACAAAATATTTCTATGTGATTATACAGCTCCGCTTCTTCAGTCACAATAATGCGACATCAATTAAGAAATAACCGGTATATATCCAATAAATTAATAGACTATACTTAATACCAGAATATTTCATAGCATCAAGAAATGGCACTTTCAACTGCAATAATAACTAATTTACCCACTTTTTTGCTTATAATCAATAAAAACGACACATCTGGATAATTAAAATTTGCGGAATTTAAGAATAATTAAGCTAATACATTTAATGCTCTAATCGAGTGACAAAGGTCACCCGGGTTATATATCCAAATGCATTCGTTGTGATGATAGAAATAATTGATTATTTTTTTCTATGAAAATCCTGTTTATCTGTACAGCTAATATCTGCCGAAGCGTTATGGCAGAGGGTATTCTAAAAAAATTGGTAGCTAATTCTCCCGGCTACCATACGGTTTTTGTTGCATCTGCTGGCATTGATGCTCTTGAAAATATGATGCCTGATCAGAAAACCGTTGAAGTATGCACTAAAAGAAATATCTTCGTCGGTTTGCATAAGGCGCGGCAGCTGACAAATTCGATGCTTAAGGATATTGATATAGCTCTCTGCATGGAAAAAATTCATAAGCAGCGAATTCTAAGCGCATTTCCAAAATTATCAAAACAAGTTTTCCTGCTGAAAGAGTATTTGAACAAAAGCTCTCTTACTGATCCAGAAGTAAAAGATCCCACCGGCAAACCAAAAGAGTATTATGATAAATGTTACAAGGAAATAGATAAAGAATTGCGCAGGATTTTACCTGCTATTCTTAAGATATCATCGTGAAAAACGGGGAATTACATTCTTATCTCGATCTCTCTGTACTATATCCTCAATTCATATTTATAATTTTTATTACGCGGTTATTATTTCGAATTATCAGGGCTTTTCTTTCTTTAACTCAATTTTCCTTTATCGCACCGGCATGAGCACTATTTATTACATCTATCTCTTCTTTCAAGAACTTTTCCAGATTTTTCGTGTCTTCAGATACCTCAATTTGTTTGCACATAGCTTCGGAAAGATTCAGCATTGCGCGTACACTGACGGAAATAACATTCATATCCTGGGCAATTTCATTGAAGACCTGCACGAATTGCGGCTGTGCCTTTTCCTTTACATTCGGTATCAAAGTCTGCACATCCTCCTGAATATTAAGTAAAAGCAAGGACAGACTATTATTCACGATATAAGAAAGTGATGACAGCGTTGTGCGAAAAAGCTCCGCTGCTTTCAGGTTTCTTTCACGGGTCTGCTCGTTTATCTGGTTCCGCATTTTTTCCTTTTTAAACAGGAACCGTTCGTGCGCGCCGTTGATTGCGATCGGTAAATGAAAAATATCTATCGTGTCCTTGGCAAAGTAATCGTAAGCTCCGAATTTCATGGCCTCAACAGCAATATTTTCGGATCCTGCCGCGGTAAGCATAATAACCGGCGTCTCCATCTTCTGCTCGTTCATCCACTGGAGCACATTTAATCCGGAAATGCCGGGCATCCTATAGTCCAAAATAACAACATCATAAGGAGAAGATCGCAGCAAATTGATCGCGGCTTCTCCGCAATCACAAGATTCTACTATATATCCAGAATCAATCATTGCCGACTCAAGCGCCAGCCTGAATGCGTCGTCGTCATCTACAATTAATAATTTTAATGAGTCTGCCATAATATTTTACTCGCAATAAAAGTTATTATTATCCCATAAATCCACATATAACCTAACTGAAACACACAATTAATGCAACTTAGAAATCTCTAACAATTATTAGAACTTTCTAACCTGAGAAAAGGCATTTTATACGGATTTTCCCACTCTAGACTAAACTTTCAGGTTTTTCTTTGGTTATTTCAATAAGATAAGTTTCTTTGTTACCGAGACACCGGCAATTTCGAGCCTGTAGAAATAGATACCGGATGATAATTCCTGACCGTAATTATCTTTTGAAATATCGAATTCAGGCTGATAGTACCCGACATCCTGCTCCTCATCAATCAACGTCCGTATCCTCTGTCCGAGTATATTGTATATGGTCAATTTGACACGCGATTTTTTATAAATGGAATATGGAATTCTGGTCGCCGGGTTAAAAGGATTGGGGAAATTCTGGCCGAGTTGGACTATCTTATCGAAAGGAAGACTGATACCGCTTACCGCTATATTAAGAGCCTGTGCACCATTTCCTGTATTTGCAATGAAGCCGGAATAATTTCCAACATCCGAAGGACAAAATCTAACATATATCGTCTGCGACGATAATGCATTACCATCATAGGTAATTGAAATCGATGTATCGAAACCTGCACCGGAAGCTGATGAAACTTCAAAACCTCTCGAAGAATTAATCCTTATTGTCCCTCCGACAGCCAGGTTTATCCCCGAAAGCACATACGATTTTTCACTCGACATCGAATGTACAATTAATGAACCGAAATACAGCGAATCTGCGCTTGCATAAATCGAAGCATTATCTATACCCATGCCTGATACCGTTACATTCTTTGTATTCGCCCCGCCGCCGTCATTTAAAATACTTCCTGCGTAAGCATATGCAGTGACAGGAGTGAATCGTACATATATAAACGTTGACGGCAAAACATTTTTTGCATAAGGCAGATTAATTGAGGATGCGAAGTCGGAACCGCTTGTTAACGATATTCCAAACCCATAAGGTGCCGTTATGGTTATATTACCGCTTTCAGGCATCAGATTTAACCCGTTAATTATATAAATTAATTCAGTTGATGAAGTATTTACGAGCACATTTCCAAAATCAATTGATACAGTATTTAGATATAATGATGGAACTGCGGTTTCTCCGCTAACTTTCAAATCCCTGATAATTGTTCCTCCGCAGGAATGAGAGATGCTGCCGGTATAGTTTTGTACTGCTGCCGGAGTGAATTTAACATATATCGTTGTCGGCAGTAGAGTGCTCGAATAATAAGGAAGTTTGATTTCAGAGCTGAAACCGGAATCCGCTTTTGCTGATAACGTAAATCCGTCAGTTGCAATTATTTGTAATGTATCATCAGGTGGTTGAAAATTTAAACCTGAAAGCATATAGGTTTTTACACTGGACGAATTAATTGTGACACTGCCGAATGCCAGCGAATCGGGAGTTATATTCAATACAGGTGATAGACTGCTGCCGCTTACATACACGCTTACCGTAACTGTTCCGCCGCCGATATTTGTAATTTCCCCTCCATAATTTTTAGCTTCAGTCGGACAGAATCTTACAAATATCGAAGTGTCCGCAAGTGCACCCCCGGTATAATTTATTGTAAGAGAAGTATCAAAGCCTGATCCGCTTGATGCAGAAATGTCGAAACCTTCCGGAACTTTGATATTGATAGTACCGTCTGGCGGTATCATATTTATTCCTGAAAGAGAATATGATTTCCTTGAAGATACACTGTTAACAGAAATATTTCCAAATGATAAGGAGGCCGGATTTGCCATTATCAGCGGTGCTGTAGATGATACTCCAATACCGCTTACTGAAATGTCCTGATTTGCTGCGCCGCCGCCGCTGTTTGTAACGGTTCCAGAATAATTTTCTTCCGTAGTCGGGTGAAATCTTACATAAATCATTCGGGGAATAGTTATGGAGCCGTCTGAATACGGAATATTCACTGACGAACTGAATCCTGATCCCGATGTCAGAGATACTTCAAAGGCGCTTGACTGTGCAGTAACCGTTATGTCTCCACTTGCAGGTGTAAGGCCGAAAGCTGTGAGGTTATAAGTCCGCTCGCCGGAAACAGTATTGATAATTACACCGCTGAAAGGCAGGGATGACGGATTGACAGAGATTACCGGCAATACACCTGTTCCACTGACCGGCACCATCACTGTCGACGCGCCGCCGCCGTCATTCATTATACTTCCATTATAAGTTGTTAACTGTGTCGGTAAAAAACGTCCGTAAATTGTTGTGGAAGCAAGAACTCCGCCGGAATAGGATAATGTGATTGATGATTCAAAGCCGGAAACGGCCGTCGTCGAGACCTGGAATCCGCCGGGAGCAGTAATTATTATATTTCCGCTTGCAGGTGACAAATTTGAGCCCGTTAATGTGTAATATTGGGCACTTGACATAGTATTATTTGCAACATTGCCGAATGCTAAAAATGCCGGCTCGACAGTTAACGTCGGCGGCAGTTGACTAATGCTGTTCCCGCTGACAGCAACAGTCTGTGCTGCAGATGTGCCGCCTGAACATGTAATTACACCATAATAATTTTGTACCGAGACGGGAGAAAACCTGACATAAATCTGCCTGGGTATTAACATTCCACTTCCATAAGGGACTTTAAGTGAAGAGGTATAACCTGAACCGCTTGTTGTTGTGATATAAAATCCATCTGAAGCTGTAATAATCAATGAATCGGATGAAGGAATCAGATTAATACCTGTCAGGTTAAAAGACATTTCATTTGATGTCGTACCTGCAATAATATCGCCGAAGTTTAAAGATGTCGGATTAACCATAAGTGCCGCCGATGTAGATGAAATGCCGGTTCCAGTTAATGCAACATTCTGCACAGGCGCCCCTCCTCCCGTGTTTGTTATGCTTCCTGAATAACTTTGTTCGGCCATCGGTATAAAACGTACATAAATCAATCTGGAAGACAGCAAACCGTTTGTATAAGGGATACTAATTGAAGAAGCAAATCCTGAGCCGCTTGTAGCAGATACCTGATAGCCCTCAGGTGCATTTATTGAAATGAGTCCGTCATCCGGAGTCAAATATGAACCTTGAAGTGTATAAATCCTTTCTGTTGAAACCTGCCCGATACGCACAGTGCTGAATGCCAGCAGTCCAGGGCTCACAGAAATAACAGGTGTTGAAATACTGATTCCTGTTCCGACCACCGAGATGTTTTTTAGTGTTGCCCCTCCCCCGGAATTAGAAATATTGCCTGAATAGGTCTGTGCAACTGTTGGAGAAAACCTGACATAAATTGTTCTTGAAGATAATGTACCGCCCGTATATGCAATATTCAATGAAGATGTATACCCCGATCCCGCAGTTAAAGAAACCTGATATGCGGCCGGCGGAGTTATAGAAATATTACCGCTTGCGGGAGAAAGGTTTGTTCCTGCAAGTGTATATGTAAAATCGCTCGAATTTGTATTGATTATAACATTTCCAAAAGTCAGAGATGAGGGTGATACCGACAATGCCGGCGTTGTGGTTGACACACCGGATCCTGTTACATTTACATATTTTGTTGATGCTCCTCCGCTTGAATTCATGATTGTCCCGGTATAGCTTGTAACATCCGTTGGAGAAAATTTTACGCGGATCGTTGTTTGAGATAGTGTGCCGTCGCTGTAAGGAACGTTTAGTGAAGACGTAAAGCCGGACCCAGCTGTTAATGAAACCTGATAGGCGGATGATTGAGATGTAATTACAATATTACCGCTTGCGGGAGTAAGATTTGATCCGGACACGGTGTAAGTAAGTTCACCGGAAGTATTGACGACGACATCCCCAAATGACACCGCCGAAGGATTCACCGTTATCGTTGAATGTACTTGCGCTGTATCTTTAATCAGCACTTTTGACGAGAACGGGGCAAGCGTAAATGACCCCACAACACTGTTGTTGTCTAGATCATAATAGACAACCGGGGGCAGGTTTATGGTTACGGGAGATGCAGTATTGTTGACAAATATCGTATCTCGTTTATACGACTCGGGAATAATATATTTCGAATGTGCCTCTTGGCCTATTAATGCCTTCCAGCCTGAAAATGTATATTTGTTTACCGACCAGCCGCTTGTCTTTTTTATCAGAGTTTCAAATGGAAGAGCATTACCATGCGGATTTAAGTAATAATTGCTGTCAATAATTCCGGGAGAATGAAGTGTCGTTGAATGATCCTGAACCTGTATCAATCTCTGGTTATCATATGCCGGATAAAAAATATTTTTTGTTATAACATGCCCGCCGTAATTATACGACACATTAATTCCCAGGTAAAGAAAATATCCGCCGTCGTTTGAAGCGCAATTATAACATGTGTTATTTCTAAATGTGTGGTTTCGTGTATTGTAATTCGCCATCAATCCCATCGAACCGGCTCGAATAATCGTATTATTCTGTACAATATCATCGCTGCTTCCATAATCCAGATAAATGCCGTTTGCGGTATTCCAGGTGCTGGTCCAGCTTCCTGTTCCTTCGCTGTTTCCGAAAACGTTTACAATAACGTTATTTTGAATTCTGACATACGAATTTCCCGAACCCGTATAAATAGCACCGCCGTCAGCTAACGTCATTAAAGTATTCTTTATTAGATTGTATTGGACAATATCATGTGAAGATGCATAGATACCGTCGTAACCTATGCTGTCGATATAATTATTACTTACAGTGGTATAGGTGCCGTCTGTCATTATTCCGTAAGCTTTTGCAAAACTCTGATATCCTTTTACCAACGCAATACTTTTTATACAATTATTAGAGACAGTACTATTCATTCCGGAAGCATGAATACCGTTGCCGTTAACATTCTGAACATTATTATTAGTAACAACACAATCTGTTCCGTATCCAAGTCTAATTCCATTCTCCAATCCTCCATAAATATTATTGGACTGGACCGAACAGTTTCTTCCTGACAAATTTATTCCTGCTTTGCATTGATACTGGAATTCCAGATCCTTGACAGTTATATAGTTACTGGAGCTTGTGACTCCATAATCAAGGACACTGCCGAAAATTGTAAGAGTGTTCGGATTAACGCCGCCCGGAGCATAGAAATAAACAATGTTTGTAGCGGGATCGCAATACCATTCTCCCGGTGCGTCCAGCGCCGCTAACTTATTATCCAGATAAAAACCCCAGCCTGTTGTGAAAGCGTCGAAACGCGGGGCAGATGTGAGTACGATAGTACCGCCGGTTTGCGTGGATACTTTGGGCGATTCAAATGTCCAGGCATTTGTCCTCAGCCTGCAGTTCGCACCGTTCCAATATCCCGATGCCTGCGTAATCCCGCTTGCTGTAAATGTAGTACTGCTCGATTTTGAAGTGATAGGTATGAAACCCGAATTGGGAAAACGGGCTAGCGTCATCTGCACTCCACTGGCAAACAGATTCTTTACAAACGATGATGCTTGTGCTACATAGATAGAGCCGCTGTATACCGTCCAGCCTGTAAGCTGAACTGCTCCCGTAATAACAGGTTTTGATATGCCTGCTTCATATGCGCCAAGTGTTACGTTTGACCGGTTGATTGCGATCTGGCCGTAGAACCTGTCTCCACTTCCCCGGAAGTATACTGCATCCCCCGATGCAAATGTAACTGAATTTACTTT
>JAFGLB010000195.1 GCA_016928255.1 Bacteroidota bacterium | reverse complement strand
TATGCAAATTGATGAAGATAAAATTGACGATGTCATTCTCGCCCTTTTGCATCTAACAAGTTTTGAAGATAGTGGAAATGTTAGATCCTGGAAATCTTATGATTGGAATGCTCTTGATCGACTTCATACAAAAGGATTAATCTCTAATCCCAAGACCAAAGCGAAATCTATTGTGCTATCGGAAGAAGCTGTGAAAAAATCAAAAGAACTTTTCGGAAAATTATTCATGACTGCACCACCTCGTCCTAATTAACAAACTCGGTAGATAGCGCATAAAGGAATAAGCTGTAAGTTCGTATCGGCAGGTATTTTGTAATATAGAAATCGTTAGCTGGCAGGAAGGAAAAATTATGAAATACGTATCTCAATTGGTCAAGCAAAAGGAACTAGTCAGCAAGTTCTTTGACAATACTGAAATCTATCAGGGGAAATATCGCGAAGGTGGTTGGACTGGTAAAGAAGTTCTGCTGCATATTAAAGATGCGGAGACAGTTTCCTATGATAGGATTAGAAGAATAATTTCAGAAGAGAATCCAATTCTATGGTATTTCGAGGAGGATCGTTGGCAAAAGAATCTCAATTATATGGCGCAGGATATTGATCTGGCAAAGAAGCTTTTTATACTGACGAGGGAATCGATCATTGAAACTGTTAAAATGCATCTGAAGAAATCCGGGACTAGAAAAGGTATTCATTCACGACGTGGTTCGATGACCATGGAGGAATTAGTGCAGTTCCTGATATGGCATACGGATCATCATATTAAACATTTAAAGAAGATCAAGCCTGCGGCCTAACTGCTTCAAAAAGAACCCGCCTCAATACATCCAACAAAATTGAATCTGGAAACCTTTTCAAGGTTGCTTGAGACATACAAAGAGACCTTGAAAAGGTTACTCGCTATGTTAAAAAAGTAATAGGAATTAAAATCTTACACGATTCATCAAGTGTTTTAATGATTCCTTAAATGTGCGGCCGTCTAATTACATCTTAAAATCCCGCCTGAATTACTTAGTATTATTTTTAACTTTGCCGGAAATAATTAGACTTTCTCCGATGTGATGAAATGCACTCTTTCTTGATGTGGATGTTGCTAACATTCATATGTTTTACTTTATTTTCATATATTAATTATATAAAAAAATATTTTTATAGATAAGGCTGACATATCTGAGGTAAAAATGAAAATTAATTTTGTTCTTCTTGTTCTATTAATGCCTGCTCTTTGCTTTTCGCAAAATATAGTAATCAACGAAGTCATGGCTTCAAACCAGAAGACAATCCTCGATGAAGATGATGATGCTTCGGATTGGATCGAATTATATAATAACGGAGTATCGTCAATCGATCTTACCGGTTATGGATTGAGCGATGATTCTCTAGATCTGCTTAAATGGCGCTTTGGCAATACGACAATCGAAGCGGGCGGATATTTGCTGGTCTATGCGTCCGATAAGGACCGGCAGGGCGTTGCACCGCATACTAATTTTAAAATCAGCGCTTCAGGCGAAACGATTTTAATATCTGATTCTAACGGAGTATTAATCGACAAAGTCGATATGCCGGCCTCAACTACGGATATTTCTTACGGCAGAACAAGCGACGGATCTCTGCCCTGGATATTCCAGCGACCGACTCCAGGCTCTCAGAATACAGGCCAAAAACTTGACGGTATTGCAGATCCGGTGTCTTTTTCTTCACCCGGAGGATTTTATTCATCCCAGGTTAGTCTAACCCTTTCAGCCGGCAATTGCAGGATTTTCTGTACACTCGATGGAAGTATTCCTGATACAACAGATACAGAATTTACCGCCCCAATTGTTATAACAAAAACAACAGTTGTTAAAGCGGTGAGTATGAAAGAGAATTACCTGCCGAGCCAGGTTTTAACCAATACTTATTTTATAAACGAGTCTACAGATCTGCCTGTTGTTTCGCTCTCGGCGGATCCTTTCGACCTTTTTGATCCGACTTACGGGATGTATGAAAAAGGTCCCGGATACACAGAACCAGATCCTCATTACGGTGCGAATTACTGGATGGACTGGGAACGCGCAGCGCATGTGGAATTTTTTGAAGATGATAAGACTCCGGGATTCTCAGAAGACTGCGGTATATGTATTTATGGCGCATGGTCGCGAGCGCATCCTCAGAAATCGTTTGCAGTAAAATTCAAGGAAGCATACGGTCATTCTAAAATTGAATATAAGCTTTTCCCGGATTTTAATCTGACAACATTCAAAGCATTTATCCTGCGAAATTCCGGCAATGACTTCTATTATACACATATACGCGATGCGATGATGCAGACGCTTGTACAGGATCTTGATGTTGATTATCTAGAATACCGCCCTGCAACGGCTTTCATCAACGGCGAGTACTGGGGAATTTACAATATCCGTGAAAAGATAAACGAGCATTATGTAGCCAATCGACATGGAGTGGATCCCGACAACATAGATATGCTGGAAGGGAATATGGAGGTTATTCATGGCGATACGCAGCATTACCAGCAGTTGATAGATTATATAAGCACCAACGATATGTCTACGTCCGCTGCATACGATTATGTAAATTCGATGGTTGATCTGGACGAATGCATTTTATATTTCGCTGCTCAGGCGTATTATGATAATCGTGACTGGCCCAGCAATAATACTAAGTATTGGCGGGAACGCAGCGCGACAGGGAAATGGCGGTGGATACTTTTTGACCTTGATTTTGGATTCAGTCTTTATTCACATGGTCCGTGGGAAGATCACATAGCTTTTATGTTCGCGACAAATGGTCCGTCTTATCCAAATCCGCCCTGGGCAACTTTGCTTCAGCGCAAGCTGGTGGAAAATCCGGTTATTCGGAATAAATTTATAAACCAGATCTCGGATTTACTCAATACTAATTTTAAAACCGCCCGCGTTGTTGATACAATTAACCGGCTGGCGGATCATATTGCCAGCGAATTACCAAAGCACAGAACAAGGTGGAGTATTGGCGGTGAAGATCTTACTAAAATGATCACATTCGCCCAGCAGCGGCCGGCATATTTGCGCGATCACGTTCGTAATTATTTCGATTGCGGAGATGACGGAACGATTACAATAAATTCCAATGAAGGCGGTACTGTAAAGCTTAACACCTTGAATCTGAAATCAGAAAATATGCCGTTTACAGGCGTCTATTTTCAGGAGAACACTATTCATCTGATAGCCGTTCCTGCTGCGGGCTATAAATTTGACGGATGGAGCGGAGCAATATCGTCTCAAAATGATACACTCTCGCTTAATATCAGCAGATCGACAAGTATCACTGCATCGTTCTCACCGGATACAGGTTATTCAGGCGGGATTGTAATTAACGAAATCAATTATAATTCGTCCGATGCTTTTAATTCGGGTGATTGGATTGAATTATATAACAGCGGCAAACAGAGTATTGATGTAAGCGGCTGGATTTATACAGACAGCGATACTGCGCATGTTTTTACTCTTCCAGCCGGGACAATACTTGGAGCTGGTCAGTATTTAGTCTTAGTCGAAGACAGCACTTTATTTACCGCTTGTTTCCCGAATGTTAAGAACTTTATCGGTCAAACTAACTTTGGTCTGGGCGGCGGGGGAGAATCTATGAAACTAATGGATGCAGAAGGCCAAACAATAGACTCGCTTGAATATGACGATCAGGACCCATGGCCGACCGAGGCGGATGGAAACGGTGCAACTCTGGAGTTATCTGATCCGTTAAGCGATAATACTCTTGGCGAGAACTGGCAAGCCTCAAACGGCAACGGTTCGCCCGGAACTGTGAATTCTGCTGCAACTGCAGTTGATGAAATCAACTATAGAATAGTACCGGATAAATTCATGCTGTCACAGAATTATCCGAATCCGTTTAATCCGAGTACAACTATAATATATGACATCCCGGCGTCAGGACATGTTACGCTGAAAGTATTTGACTTGCTCGGCAGAGAGGTTGCGGTATTGGTGAATGAGAATAAATCCGCCGGAAGTTATCATGCGACATGGAATGCATCCGGAATGACAAGCGGAATATATTTCTATCGTTTAACCGCGGGAAAATTTTCGGAAACAAAGAAACTTGTTCTGATGAAATAAATTTTTTTATTGCAGAGTCCGGTCTTAGACCGGACTTTTTTTTATATCCAGATAATCCGATCTGGTGATCGGATTCTACATCCCGCATTTAGGGAGACATTTCTTTTTTCTCATTTTCTCCACTTTTTTGAAAGGGGAGGACTAAGGAGGGGTTAAAAAATTTTTTTAAACGCCGTAGGAGTTTCATAATCTCTTACAAAGGTGAGAACACAGGAGGAGTTGACATAATCATGAGCTCTACATCCTTACATAATCCGATTTGGTGATCGCCTGCCTGCGGCAGGCAGGGATTCTACATTCTGCTCTTTGTTCAGGCAGTGGTTTTTCTCAGAAAAATCTTCTTTTTAATCCATAAACCCCAAAAGCTGTGTCATTTCTTGATTTTAATCAGAAGAAGATACATATTTGCCTCGCTCTATTTATACATACTGTTCATTGTAATGTTATACTAAAGGCGGCATTGAATTGAATAAAACAAATCATAGTACATAAGCCGATACCTAGGAGGGAAAATTCATGGAAAAATATTTATCCATTTTAAAAATATCCCTTGCGATTTTAGGAGGCTGGTTTGTAATTGTCCTTTGGTTTTTACTGCTGAATGTTGCTAAAAGTCCGTTGAACCAGTTCCTTACTGATATTGGCATCGTACCGTTAATGACCCACAATAACAGCGGCGGATTAATCAGTGCAGATCATTTTTTGTTTATTATACAAACAGCAATTGTCTTTGCATCTGGCGGTTTTGTAACTGCTTTTTTTTCAAAAGAACAGGAAATAGCTGCATGTTCTCTGCTCGGTTTCTTCGCTGTGGTAACTTGTATAATTTGGGATTCATGTTATAACTGCCACGTTTATTATGCTATTGATCTCTTTATCTGGTTTTCAAGTTTTTTGTCGATTATGTTAAGCGCTTTACTTGTTATAAGAGTGAGACTGATAAATTATATACTGAATCGATTAACCAGAGGACCTCAAATTCCTGCCGCAGCGCAAAGGCAATCCCGCCAGCCGGCCGGAAATACACCGAACACAAAAACCGGCAGACCAAATTCGTCGAAAAAAGCATGGCAGGTAAAATAGTATCGAAATTTATTTTCATCTTGCTGTTGCTTGTCCCCTTCAACGCTGTAAATGCCGTTCCGTATTATGTGGACTATGAACAGGGAAGAGATGATAATTCAGGAACAACTCCGGATAATGCATGGAAGCATTGTCCGGGAGATGCGAATGCAGGAGGAATTTCTGCGGGTGCAATTCTGACTGCCGGAGACATTGTATACTTTAAGGGCGGCATTGTCTATGAGGGTGATATACGGATCAATAGAAGCGGATCAGAAGGAAACCCGATAACATTCAAAGGCGACGGCTGGGGGAACGGAAAAGCAGTTATCGATGGTGCAGATCGGATGGATAATGTTTGGTCCCGGTGTGTATCCGCAGATTCCTGTTTCGGGAACCAGAACTACCATAATATTTATTATACTCAGGCCCCCGCAGGTTTTGATTTCTTTGCCGGGTTCTACGAGGATAATAACTTTTTATGGTTCTCGCAGGATCCCAATCCGAGCGATCCTTTTTTACATGATAATATCAGCGAGTTTTATGTCGTTCCTGGTGGGATAAACCTTTCAAGAACACAGCTTACCGACAGCGCATATTTCATTCAGCAGGATCCTTCTTTCTGGGACGGGGCATATATTATTGCATGGCGGATCCCGAATGTTACGTCTGTAAAGCCGATTACTTTATATGATCCGAATTCCCATACAATAACATTTGATGATTTGGACGGTGATGTGTACACGGATAGGAACAGCTGCTATGCTGTCCTTAATCATATTTCAATAATAGACAGGCCCGGAGAATATTGTTATGATGCTGTTACAAACAGGATTTATTTGTGGCCGCTTAATTCTGATGATCCGAATAACCATATTTATTCTGTTAAAAACAGACAGATGGGAATTGTCTATAGCGGCAGGAAGAATATTGTGATCGAAGGTTTCGTTGTTCAGAATTTTGTACTCGGAATCCGGTCTGATAATTCAAACACGGAAAATATAGTCATCAGGAATAATGAAGTCAGAAATCTCCGTTCTGATAACTGGTATTCTATTCAGATCAACGGCAGGAATATCACAGTTGAAAATAATACCGTACAGAATTGCAATAGAAGTATAGGAATCCTTGCTGCTGGCGAAAATATTATTGTCAGGAATAACCATGTAAAACGTACCTCCCGGCAGGGCATATGGTTTATGGGTGTAACCCATGGCCAGATAATCGGCAACATAGTTGAAGATAT
>JAFGLB010000194.1 GCA_016928255.1 Bacteroidota bacterium | reverse complement strand
CCTTCAACAAAAGGAAGCAATAGAAAAGTCAATCCAATCCAAAGAATGCATAAGAATGCGAATCCATAATTTGCCAGCGCTATTAATTTTGTAAGTTTCTTGTCATTCATTTTTTCTTCTTCTTTAATCTCAAGAAAAAAAACCAGTTAAGCTCCTGTAGTTCTGTTATGTAAACATCTAGTGCTGTTTCCAATAAGTATTATTGCATTTTAATTAATATGACCATTAAAAGGAAACGAGCACTAGTGCCATATCTGATAAACCTTGCTTATAAAACACAAGATTATTTCTGAGAAGTGGCACTAGAAATATATTGTGCCAAATATTGCCGTTCCGGTATTTATGCTTGTTCTGCCAGGACCGCCGGTTTGTACCGATGCTTTATCCAGAATAATTGCATTTATTTGTGCTTCGATTCCGACGCTTACGTACCTGTTAATGAAATACTCGCATCCTCCTGCAAGTCCGCCGATTAAATCCGTTCTATTTTCACCGGTTACAGGTATATTCATTTGTACTCCGAATTTTGCCTCGACGAAAGGAGAGACATCCTCTCTTGTCAGGTAAAAACGCGGTACAAGGGCAATCCTCAGGTCGCTGCCGACATCTTCTCTCCACATCATGCCGAAAGCCGGAGCTATTGTTACATACTTGCCGAACCAGAAAGGGACCAGTATCTCGAGCTGTTCGTTCTGCAGTGATGCAGATATGCCGGCTATCCGCGATGAGGTTTCCTGGCAAAAAGCAGAATTAAAAATTATTATAAATGCTGTCAGCAGGAATCCGAAACGTATTAGAGTATTCATTTGTCATCCTTTCATATAAATTTGAACATGATACTCAACCTTGTCAAGGTTTAGAATCTTGATAAGGTTTTTACTGTATCGGTGTTGCTGTCGGAGTCTCCGGTTTTTTCTTTCCGAAAATACCATAGCCAATAAGACCGCCGATCATAGAAAAAATCGGATAGAGAATCAATCCGAACAAAAGATCGCTTAGAACGTCTCTTAATCTTATTCCGGCATCGATAGATTTCTGGAGATCGTCAATCATTTCATCTATCTGGCCCAAATTTTCCGGCGGCAGGGTGCCTTGTTCTTCTGCCCAGTGCAGAAATTTTATTGCCATATTTCTATCGACAGGGCCGAATATAAGCTGGCTGAGAATTCCGACAATAGTACCTATCACGGCGCCTGCAAAGCCTGCGAGCAGGCCGAGTATTAAAGCATCTGAAGATTCCATCGGCGGCGTTTCGGCATTAAATTCCTGTTTGTACAAATAAAGACTCAACAAACCGCAAAGGATTACACCTCCGCAGCAGCAGCATTTGTTCAGGAATGATATTGCGGGAAGTCCTGTTATAATTCCGATAATAAATCCGCCTAAAATTGCGGCTCGTAGTTTTTTGGGTTTTTCTGGCATGTTAAACGGCTCCGTGATCTAATGAATGTTTTTTATTTCGAGACAGAATCTGCATACAAGCTTCTATGAAAATCGGGATAATCAGCCATACAATACTTATACCGAACAATCCGCCTGTAATTATGCGGGTTATCGGTGTGCTTGCATGTATATCTGCAAAATTGCATCCGACATCCAAAAGCATGGGAAAGATCGCGAGTAAGAATGTTACCCTTGCCGGCAAATTTTTAAGCTTAAGCAAGCGTGTTAAAGGAAAAGCAATCAGTCCGAACAAAAATCCGAAATATATTGCACTGCAGCGTATACAAACACTTACTTTTTCTCCCAGTATATGGAAAGATCGGGCGTCATCCTGGTGGCAGGTATGCGAGAAGAAAGAGTACAGGGTATCTGCGCTCTGTGTCCACCCGGCATGTTTCAGAATAGGTGCCGCAATAATTCCGATACACCAGATTGATGCCAAAATGATCAACAAGTAATATAAAAGTGCTTGTGTTTTCATAAAAGCGTGCTGTTATTATCGCAACAAAAGCCCTCTTTGTCAAGCTTACTTTGTAAAACAGCTCTTCTTTTCGTTGATTTCATCGCCCTTTTTTCGTTAATTAAAATATACGTTGTTTACAGGCAAATGTTTTCTGCCCTTTTTTTCAATCAATCAAAGAATAGATATGGGAATACAAAAAGCATATAATCCGAAAGAAGTCGAAGATAAGTGGTATTCTTACTGGGAATCGAATCGTTTATTTCATGCTTCCGTTAATAAAGAGAAAAAACCGTATACGGTAGTCATCCCGCCGCCGAATATTACAGGTATACTCACGATGGGACATGTTCTGAACAACACTTTGCAGGATGTGTTTGTACGCTGGAAACGTATGCAGGGATTTGAAGCTTGCTGGATCCCGGGCACAGATCATGCCGGAATTGCCACGCAGAATGCTGTTGAGAAATCGCTGGCGAAGGAAGGCAAACATCGTCATGACCTCGGGCGTGATAAATTTATTGAGCTTGTCTGGCAATGGCGTGAAAAGTACGGCAGTACAATTATTAGGCAATTAAGAAAGCTTGGAGTTTCCTGCGATTGGGAGCGTGAACGCTTCACAATGGATCAGGGATTGTCGAATGCTGTTAAAGAAGTCTTTATCAGGCTATTTGAAAAAGGACTCATATACCGGGGCAAATATATCGTCAATTGGTGCCCGCATCATCAAACTGCGTTAAGCGATGATGAAGTGGATCACTCTGAAACCAGCGGAAATCTTTATCATATCAAGTATCCGATTGCCGGCACTGATGATTTTGCTGTAATTGCCACAACTCGCCCGGAAACAATGCTCGGTGACACGGCTTTATGTGTGCATCCGAAAGACGAGCGATATAAAAATTTAATAGGAAAGACTGCGATACTTCCTATCGTCGGTAGAAAGCTGAAGATCATTGCAGATGATTATATTGATTTGAGTTTCGGTACCGGTGTTATGAAGGTAACTCCGGCGCATGATGCAAACGACTTCCTGCTTGGCCAGCGTCATGAGCTTGAGCAATTGAATATACTTGACGAAACCGGTCATGTGAATTCAGCTGCACCGAAGCAATATGAAGGAATGGACAGGTTCGAATGCCGCAAGCAGCTGGTTAAGGATTTAGAAGCGCAGGGATTCTTAGTGAAAGTGGAGCCCTATGTGCATAATATCGGAAAGTGCTACAGATGCCATACAATAATCGAGCCCTGGCTTTCCGATCAATGGTTTGTGAAAATGAAGCCGCTTGCTGCTCCCGCTCTGCGTGTCGTGCATGAAGGCGCTGTAAAATTTCATCCAGACCGCTGGACGAAAGTGTACGAACATTGGATGACGAATATTCGAGACTGGTGTATATCACGTCAGATCTGGTGGGGCCACCGCATACCTGTTTACTATGCACCTGACGGCAATTATACTGCGGCCCGTAACGAGGAGGAGGCACGAAAAAAACTGGGAGTGGGTCATGATATATCAATTCGCCAGGATGAAGACGTGCTTGACACCTGGTTCTCTTCGTGGCTGTGGCCGTTCTCGACATTGGGCTGGCCGGAGGATAATGAAGATCTGCATTACTTCAATCCGACCGATACGCTTGTGACAGGGCCGGATATTATTTTCTTCTGGGTTGCGCGCATGATCATGGCGAATATGGAATTTATGAAAGGATTGCCGCGGGCAGACGGCAAATCCAGAAAAAAAGATGAAGACCTGGTTCCGTTCCGTGATGTGTACTTTACAAGCATAATACGGGATATGGAAGGCCGCAAGATGAGCAAGTCGCTTGGGAATTCACCCGATCCACTCGATGTTATTGATCAGTACGGTGCAGATGCTTTGCGTTTCACGATAACATATCTCGCACCTCTTGGACAGGATGTTTTATTCTCGGCGGAGAAATGCGAGATAGGCAGGAATTTTGCGAACAAAATCTGGAATGCAGGCCGCTTTCTGTTGATGAATAAGGAAGAAATCACAGGCGATAAAACGATTTCACTCGACAAGCTTCCCGCAGAGAATCTTGATCTTGCAGACCGCTGGATTCTTTCGCGTCTGAACCAGGCAATCAAGGCGTACAATACATCACTGGTTGAATTTCATGTCAACGAATCGACAAAAATTATATATGATTTTATATGGCATGATTTCTGTGATTGGTACGTAGAACTGGTTAAGACACGATTTTACGGGGATGAATCCAGAGAAGTAAAATCCGATGTTGTTATGCGTGCATTATGGATTTACGATCAGGCCATGCGGTTGCTCCATCCTGTTATGCCGTTTATTTCGGAAGAGTTATGGCAGCAGCTCACTGATCGGAAAGGACGCTCGTTGGTCCGTGCTGAATTTCCTGTTGTATACCAAAGATATATCAGCCAGACAATCGAAGATGAATT
>JAFGLB010000193.1 GCA_016928255.1 Bacteroidota bacterium | reverse complement strand
CAGAAGCGTCCTTCCGGCACACAGACAGAATTTAATTCCCGTAAACGAAAAAGCGCTGGTACGCGGAAAAGAATTGGCGCAGGAGACGGTAAAAGCCGGTGTCAAGTAATGGATAACAAAGAAAAAAATACGTCTCTGATCCGGACATGGAAAGAACAGACGAAGGAACCGGATGAAGTGAAATGCGATCATGATTGCCGAATTTCCTGCAGGATGCTTTCAGCAGCGATGCGAAAAGAGGCGGAAATTATCGGTTTCTACGAAAAACTTGTAACCGAATGCGATTATCCGGATGTCAATTCGTTTGTTAGGAAGTTACTTGAAGAAAAAGGCCGAACTGTATTGCAGATTAACCAGAAACTGAACGAGATCCGTGTTTGCGGCCAGGTAAGCAGTGAAATTATATCAAGTTCAGAGCCGGATTCCTGAAAGTTTTAATTGGACTTTTTCAATCCGGGTTTGTATTATTCCGTATATAAAATATTGAAAAAATAATCCGATAAACATGCGCATCTGATTACAATCTTGTTCTTGTTTGCGTAATAGAAAGGGATGGTGTGCGATGAGAGGAAAAGAATTTCAGCGTGTTAAAGCCGCCCTTTTATCCGAACTGGATGTTACTCTCCAGAAATGCTGTCATCAGCGGCTCAAAGATGTTGTGAACGATCTCCAGATCCATCATGCAGGCATCAAACCGGATGCTTCACCCGATGAGGTTTTTGCGGTTTTTTTAAAGAGCGGCGTACTGAAAACAATGACCGGAACACCGATAGTGCGTATGCGCGAGTCGCTCGAACGTCTCAAAACAGGAACTTTCGGCCTGTGCGCTTCCTGCGGAAGAAATATTCCGGCGGCATATCTTGAAAAATATCCGACTGCAACGCGCTGTGCTTCATGTGACCGCCAAGCGCAAAAATTGATGCGCCCGGCTAATAATGGGATTGCGGCAAAATCTGATATAAATTAATCACTATGCTTTATAACGATTACGATTTTACCGCGCGAATGCCTGTCTTCATAGTACTTTAATGCTTCAGCGGTTTGCTGTAAAGGGAACCGCCTGTCTATTACGGGTCTTACTTTGCCTGATTCAATAAGCTCTCTTATGAGATCCAGGTCTTTCTGACTCGACGGTATTAATGGCAAAATACCCAGTTTCTTTTTTCCCGTGATTGAAATTATCGGTCCTAACAGCAAAGCCTGAAAAATTTGCGTCATTGCTTTCGGCCCTGTCATTGCACCTCCGATGCAGACATATATCCCGGCGGGAGACAATGCACGTCGGTAATTGAATATTGAACGGTATCCGGCAATTGACACTATCAAATCATATTTTTGTCCATCGTTTATAAAGTCATCTTTTGTGTAGTCAATTACATGATCGGCTCCAAGTGATTGCACCAGGTCGAGGTTCCTCGTACTGCACACACCCGTAACTTCAGCTCCGAATGCTTTGGCAATTTGTACAGCAAATGTACCGATGCCGCCCGATGCACCATAGATAAGTACTTTCTTTCCTTTTTGAATATGCCCCTTGTCGCGAAGAGCGTGCAAAGCGACAAGAGCAGACTCGGGCACAGCTCCCGCCTCCTCGAAAGTTAAATTCGACGGCTTTAATGCCGGTGCATTTTCAGGAACGGCCACGTATTCGGCAAAAGCGCCGAAGCCGTGTTCATATATATCGCCGAATATTTTATCGCCCGGATGAAACCTTGTCACATTTTTTCCGACTGCTTCTACCTGTCCGCTTATATCGTTGCCCGGAATCCTTATTTTTGGTTTTAATAATCCGGACCAGAACCGGGCCATAAAGGGCTTTCCTTTTACGAGTCCCAGAATATTGAAGTTTACGGATGAAGCGTATATTTTTATCAGCACTTCGTTGTCTTTAGGAACAGGTTTTTCGATGTCTTCATATTTGAGCGTGTCAAAAGACCCGTATTTTTCAAGAATTATTGCTTTCATCTTTTTTATTAAAATGATTTAACGGCCGGTTAATATTTTATGTTGAATTACGCGGCTGTTGATTTATTAAATCCTTTTATGCCCTTCCATAGTAGCCAAAACATAAAAATCAATTCTCCCCATCCGGTAATAAGACTAATCGATAATTTTACTTCAGGATATAGAATTTTTCCTATGCTTTCTAAAAAATAGCTTAATCCTGCAATTATTAATAGAAAACCAAGATATTTTGGTATGTAGTTAGATTTGAAAATTAAACACCCAAGCATTATCAGATGCAGGCCGAAAAATATGAATCCTGTGCTCCATTCGTTATCAAACGCTTTAAGCATAATCATAACATTGGTATGCAGTTGAGCAGGTTCTAATATTTTCAGATAATCTGCACCGGATATCAGATTAAGCGTATTCAAGTAATTCAAGAGAGCAATGCCAAATATAACTGCGTACACTAATCTGAACCAGCCTGCAAGGAGAGAGAGATTTTTATTTATTTGTTTGAGGAACACGTAAAGTGCCCAGGCGACTATAATATCGCAAATAATTACGATTACATATCCGATTATCCCAAGACGAAATAGCATTTTATTTGACAAAATATTATTGATTGTCGCTGCGGGATCGTCCTGTATGATTAACTTCTGGAATACAAAGAATCCAGAATAAATAGCTAGAAAAGTCATTATCAGCAGGCCGATTCCTGCAACAGATGCAGATCCCCGCTGTGATATATCATTTGTCTCTTTCATATTCTTTCCGCTCTTCGATTTTTATGCTTTCTATCTTTTTCTTGCTGCAATAAACAAACCGGACATTTCATGAAACACTTTTTTTATTTCGATGGTCTCGTAAATCTCTTTGGATATTAAATCCAATAATTCGCGGAATTTGAACATTTTTATCCGTGGGAATAACTTTATGCTCATTAATAAACGGAAAAATGACCACTGCAACCTGGTGGAAAATTTCATATCCTCTCCGAGGCAAGGTGTGCTTGAAATGAAGAGTCCGCCTGACTTAAGCAGGCCTGCAATTCTTTTTACAGTATTCCTGTTGTCCTCCAGCAGGTGCATAATGTTAAAAGCTGTAATTATGTCAAAAGAATTTTCTTTAAGCTCCTCATCAAATATGTCAATACGCTTGAACGTTATGCCGGAGGTGCCGCTGTCTTTGGCTCTTTTATTTGCCAGCTCTATCATTTTAGTTGAAATGTCGATAGCAAATATTTCTTTTACTGATCCGGCAAGCTCAAATGCTTTTGTACCTGTTGCGCATCCGAAATCCAACAATATGTCGCTGTGTTTGAGGTATCTTTTGGTGTTTTCCAGTATCTCAATACCGGCTTTTTTAAAACGCACTTCTTCGGTTCTTTCATATGAATTTGCCGTCATATCAAACAGCTTTTCTATCGTAAACATTTCGATTTCCGTTTTTTTAATCTGTTGATGTTGCGCATGAATTCTGTCATGCAGAAAATATTATTCAAGCTTGCTCTACAACGGTCGTAACAACCTTTCCCATTTTTTTTCAGGCCGTCGGTAGGTGCATCCGGGAAAGCTGATTTTATCAGCCACATAGGAACGTTTACCGGCGGAGATGTTTTGCCTGCATACGTTGTGTCTATTCAGCACAAAATAGCTGATATTATTCATTTGGAGATGAAGAAATTTAAGATCTCCTTTATAAACATTATGCTGTCTTCTCCCCAATATTTGGAATCGGAATGACAGGTTCATCTGAATTCATCGTTATCAAATCTACCTAGAAGCAGTGTCGTAAATCAGGTTTATTACTGAAAAACGAATTAGTAATTAGTATAAATGTTCTTTCAATGTCGCAATAAGTAAAATGATATATTGACGCGCTCCCGATTGATAATTTATCAGAATTTAGATCATTATTCTTTTTTTTCTGCCTGTTCAATTTGTTTGCTCTTTAATGGAACCATCTGGGCAACATTTCCTGTGTTTAGTACGATTGTGCTTCCGGATGATTCCGACAATGCCTGGATCATTCTTAATTGCATAAGATTTGGATTATCTTCGATCATTTTAGCTGCATTTGCCAGATTACGCAGAGCAGCAGATTCTCCTCTTGCTCTTTCCAGGATGGCCAAACCTTCTTTCTTTGCCTTTACTATTTGTGAGAACATTTTTTTCAGTTCGCCAGGGAACATAATATCTTTCAGATCGGCGGAAATCAGTTTTAATCCAAATTCCTCCAATTTTTTATTTGTTAGCTCGAAAAGTTTTTTACTGAATTCATTTCGTTTTTCAAGAAGTTCGTCTACCGGAGAATTACCAATTATTTCTCTTAACGCTATTTGCAGAGAGGTATACAAAGATTCCTCATAATTTGCGGATTTTGTGACTGCATTAAAAGGATTATCAATCTTGTATTGTGTTACTATACTGACTTTGAGAGATACGCTATCGGAGCTTAACACCTCCTGACCCGGAACCGAGACGAATCTAGGTCTGGTATCGACTTTTTGAATCGCAGTGCTAAATTTGTAGATCCAATATGATCCTGCATCGAGAGTCTTTATATACTTTCCTTTTTTATATTTTAGTCCCTTCTCCCAGTCATATATTATTACTCTTTTTAATAAAGATTTAATAATCAGTACGATAATAAATACTGTTATGATAGCAATTACGAGAATATTTATATTCATATGTGTTCCTTCCTGATAAAATTATCCTGTCCTGAAAGAACACAAAATAAAAGCGGAGGTCTTATCCTGCAGAGCTTTTATTCTGCTTTTGTCCTATCAGGACGGGATGGATGGGAGTCGAACCCAAGGATTTTCAGTCCTTGCCCAGCAGAGAAGGTGATAATGCGATATCACATCGACGATGCCGATGTGTCTGCTCCCGACTCTCTATTTTAAATAATAATAAAAACTATGCTTATTTTCAGCCTATTGTTTCGCTTTAAATACGACCGATGTAATCAGCTCTATCAAGAAGCCGTATATTATTCCCATTATGATAGTTGATGTGAGCATTGCAGTGTGTGAAAATGCAGGATCTTCCGGACCCAGCATCGCACCTAAGCCGGTGGGCAGGCTGAAAACAAATCCCATGATTATTCCGTGCAAGGACCAGTGTTTGCAGGAGAAACGGCTTATTCCGATTGCCACTCCAATTAGGGTCCTGCTCAGAATGATATTTAAAGCCAGGGCGGTCTGCAAAGCAAACGTTCCGCCGGATGCAAATCCTAAACATACAAATCCGAATACTACACCCAGTATAGTACTGATCACAAGTCTTTTAGTTTTCATACATCCTCCAATATATTATTTGTATGATTGATTTTATGAAAGCGCAATAGGACAGCCTGGTAAATGTTTTTCCAGTTATTAATGATTATCTGCAGCATTTATTTTCCAGACAGGAGAAGAGCCTTTAATTTTTAGCGAATCTATTTTAACACGCAATTGCGGTTTTAAATTATCGGTCAATTCCTTAGATGCATGAAATATTAAAATATCGGAATAATCTTTTCGGTTAATAATATTTTCAATTTTGCTGATTTCCGGCGTAACATTCGCAATATCGATATTATCCGAACGGCATTCCATCACAACAACCATAAAATCGGCAAAACCGCCGCTGGAGCCGTAATCTGTTATAATTAACGGCTTCGACAGCTGTGAAAATAATTGTGCATCATGGATATACAGGTCAAGCTTTTTTCCGATAAGCCAGTGACGCGATTGCGAGATATTGAATAAAGAATTTATTCCTATTGCAGTGAATGCGATAAAGATTACGAAATAGAAAAGTTTTCCTTTTTCAATTCTTTTATAAAAATAGCCGGTTATTAATAATATTACGCCTGTTGAAATGAATATAAGATAGCGCCACCACCAGGAGGTCATTGTATGTCTTGCAATATCATGGATATAGAATGCTATAAGTCCGGGAAATATAATAAGCAGTAAAAAGTATTTTATTTCTTTTTCTTCTTTTTTTATCAGAGAGATGACGGCAGTTATAATTACAACCAAGACAGCGAAGCCTATAAGAAAAGCGCCGCCTGTTTCAGGCGGCATTTCGGTTGATGTACGATCGAATACTGTAAAAATATCCAGAGTCGAAGAAAAGATGCTGAATAAATAAAATAACTGGCCGAGCAAAGGAAGCCAAAAAGTGACTTCTATTTGAGTATTGGTATGCCAAGCAAGAGCAGCAGTAATTCTTTTGGAATCTAACAATAATGAAACAGCCCATGGCAGATAGAGGATTAGACCTGCCGATATTGCAGTAATGTATGTTCTGATCACGTCTTTTCTGGTTAATAAAATATATATCATATGTCCTAAAATAATCAGACCCGAGACCGGAGAAACATAAAGTGAAAACATTACAGACAGAGAATAAGCTAACCACCACTTAAAATTGTCAAGCTGTATGGATTTAAGGAAGAAGTAATGCGATACGATAAGAATAAAAGACCAGAGTATATAATATCTTGCTTCCTGAGTGAACAAATGGATATGCGGCGAAACAGAATACAAACTGATTGTTATCCAGCCTGCCAGGTTCGATTTAAAAAGACTTTTTGCAAGCAGAAACAGAAACGGGAGAGTCAGTAAAAATACAATAACACCGAATAATCTGAAATCCGCCGGATCGTCGCCTGCTATTCTGTACCATATCATTAGAAATGGATAATGCAGAGGATTCATTTGCGGTTCGCTGAACATTCCTTTCAGCTGCGATAATATTGAAAGTTCCTGTTTGTTAAGATGATACAGGTCTTTATAGAAACTAATATTTTTTATTTCATTAGCAGGGATAAGTTTTTGATATTCTTTTGCGGTATGACCCGAAGTATGCTGGATTGTATAAATTTCATCCAGCCAGAAAAGCTTGTAATCGAGATGGTAGAACTTAAAAAATATGCCTGTTATTATGATAAGAATATACAGGTAAGGGCGATTAAATAATTTTTGGAATATCTGCGTATTTTAAACTTTCTTTAAGTCTTTGGAATCAACGCTGTCATAAATACGAATATGGAAATCTCTGTAGCTTCTTGAAATTTTGCAGTACTTAGAGGCGATATCATAAATGTGCAGTATATCTTTTTTATTTGATACCAGCGTTATACTTTCGAGTCCGCTGTTCAATGTCTCAATTATTACAAAGAATACTCCGGTTTCATCGGATCTTTTCGCCGCATTAAGCGCATTCCTGCCGCAGCCCAGGGCTGCATTATCGATTACGGTCGGATCGCAGCAATGTTCGAAAATGGATTTTAATGCCGTATCATCCAGTCTGCACCTGCCGATAATACCGCCCCTGGTTTCTTTAATTGATCTTTTGAATGCCGGACTGTATAAAAGCCGGTCTAATGTTTTCCATCCGCTATAGCCAAACCTGATTTTATAACGCGATCTGTCTTTTACAAGGTGTTTGTGGAACGGTTTTACAGTATCTGAATTATAATTCAAATCATAAATATAAAAATCATCGGCTAGCGGAATGAATCTATCCAGTATATTCCGATAGATATTAAAGCGTTTTCTTTTTGAAGGACCGAGCAATGATAAAGCAGGACCGATGCGTACCGAAAAGTAACAGTGTTCTTCGACCCAGGAAGCAGCACGTTTATTGTACTTCGGAAAATCCTTAATATGACATTTTTTAAATAACCGCATTTTCTGTCTCGCGATAAGAAGTATTTACTATCCCATCCAGAAGCCTTTTCTGTGGGAGACACCCAGGACTTTCCTGCATTCCGGGCAAAAATAGATGTACCGCTTGCCGAAAACACTTTCAAGCAGACGGCACCAGATGTTGGTTAGTTCCTTGCCGCAATGCGGACAGATAGGCAGAATATCATTTCTCTCTTGTACCGGCAGCATCGCTGATCCTCCTTAGCAATTTAACTATGTTTACGAAATGAAATATGGTATATATTTTTTGGTAATTAGGTAGAAACGTAACCGAAATATATATTAGTGAAGAGTTTTAAGAGATTATCTTCACGATGATTAAAACGATATT
>JAFGLB010000192.1 GCA_016928255.1 Bacteroidota bacterium | reverse complement strand
TCAACCGCGTGCTTCTGATGTGTCGAATGATTATGATGGAAAAGAGAAGCTGTACGCCGGATATGCAATGACAGAATTAAATTGGGGACGAGATGTTACAGTGAATGCCGGATTACGATATGAAAAAGAAGAAACAAAATATAACGGCTGGGGTGTCTATGATTTGCCAAGTGCATCCGATGAATTATATCCGCTTGATTATGTAACACGTACAAATGAGTATTTTCTGCCAAGCGTAACATTGCGATATAATTATTCCGAATGGGGCGATGTGAGAGGTGCATATTCGCAATCTCTTGCAAGACCTGAATATTATGCTTTTATACCTCATTATAATGCAGATTTAAGACGCTCTTTCTCGTCAACCGCGGGAAACACGCATTTGGAACCTGCAGTATCCAGTAATTTTGATCTTATACTTACTTTCCATGATAATCATGTAGGATTATTTACTGTTGGCGGCTTTTATAAGGAAATTGAAAAATTCTTTTATCAGGCTAATTTTGAAGTGATTGATGAAGCAACAGATAATAAACTGCATGAGTATAATTTTGCGGTTCCAAAGGGACAATATATAAATGTGTGGAGAAATCTTGAAAAAACATCATATATAAGGGGAATAGAAATTGATTGGCAGACAAATTTCTGGTACTTGCCTTCTCCGCTTAATGGGATTGTGCTGAGTGTAAATTATTCAAAGATAGCATCAAAAGCGTTTTACTATAATTTCCGCAAGGAACAAATAAAAGATGACCGCGGAAGGGTCATTTCAGAATCGCGAATAGATACATTCCAGACCCAGGCATTGACTGATCAGCCGAACGATATATTTAATTTATCGGTAGGATATGATTTTAAAGATCTGTCGGTTAGACTGGCATATTATTTCCAGGGGAAAACACTGGCATATAAAACCCTTTATGTAGAAACAGATTCATATAGAAAAAATTATTCGAGATGGGATTTAACAGTGAGACAAAAACTGCCGATTAAAGGACTGTCGGTACAATTTTTATTAAGCAATATAACCGAGGTGGCAGACATGTCTTACACGTATACCGATAGGTATAATAATAATGAACAATACTACGGTATGACAGGATCGCTCGGATTGAGGTATGAATTTAAATAACGCTATTTTAGAGTAAAAGAAGATAAACGAAACACAGTACTAAAAAACAAATACCTTAATTAACATAACTTAACTAACTTAGGAGGTCATTATGACCAAACATCTACTGTTCGCAGCAGCAATAGTTTTACTATCTGTTGCTTTTTTTAGCAATACTGTATTTGCTACAACTGAGAAAGGTGATACTTTAGTTATACACCAAACTGATCAGAATACATTGGCATGGAATGAAATTGTTGCAGCCGATACAAATGCAGATGGCTCACGCAAGCATTTGGTTTATGAACTCGATCCGGACGGTTGGTATCCACTAACTACAACACTTGCGGCCGCTACTTATGATTTGACTGTTATCGGTGGAAAAAGAACCGCAGGCCAGGCAAGACCGTGTATTCTTGCCGGAGATCCATTCGGCGGTTGGTATATGCTATCCTCAGGGAAGAATGTCACTTTCAAAGGTCTTCATATAATGCAGGTTGCTAATACCCTGGGAGGTGCTATCGGTTCGTGGGCAAGATCTGGTTTGGAAGTTCAAGGTGAAAACTGTAAGGTTGTTTTCCATGATTGTATATGGGATCATACAACCGGATTTTCTGCTAATATGACTAAAACTGGTATTAATCTTAAAGTGACCAATTGTCTTTTCCGTTTCAGTAAACCGCTTGATAACAGCGTGTGGGCCGGACAGGGACTGGATATTAGCGGCAACGGAATACAAATTGATACGATTATTATTCAGAACTGCACATGGTATGGCGGCGGTCCGTTTATGCTCAAAACCTGGGGTGCATCTGAAAAGTATTTCAAAATGGATCATGTAACAATAGTTGACTTTGTTCAATGGCCCATTCATGGCGTGCATTGGGTAAATGCCCGGTTTACAAATAATGTGTTTTACAATGCGTATACCATGGGCGAGGATTCTCTTCAAGTAAAAGGACAGGATCCGGAATTGCTGCCATTCGGCGTAATAAATGTTGATACGGTATATGTCGATAGTTTGGGTACCGTGGACTTCACAAAAGAAGCCACCCGCGTATTGGTTGTCCATAATAACAATAATTTTGTAAGCCAAAAGATTAAGGATTACTGGGCGATTGCTTCAGCAGACCCGGCGACTTATCATGAATTCAGAGCTACGGATCCTGCAGACAATGACGGTTTTATAAACTCACGCACAAAAGCTATGTTTGCAGCCGATGCAACCTGGCCGAATTTTGATCTGGCAAATACAACAAGCCTGGACCCGCAATTTCAAAATTACTTTGATTATGCCGACACCTTAGTAAATTATTCCAAGAAGTATTACGATTATGCATGGCCTGGTGCGCAAGCGACTATGTTTATGATGGATCCGGATGGCGAACCATATGATCCTACGGATCCGATGGTTTATAATTTAAAGGTTAATAATGCCACATTAAGAGCAGCAAGCACAACAGGCGGACCTGTTGGTGATTTGACATGGGATTTAACAAATGGATATAACAGCACGCAGGATGAATTAGCGGCTGTAGTAACAACAGGTGTAGAAGAAATCAATGTACTGCCGAGGAAATTTGCGCTTGAGCAAAACTACCCGAATCCATTCAACCCGTCAACAACTATCAATTTCTCGTTGGCAAAAACAGCCAACGTACACTTGACAGTCTACAACTTGCTGGGTCAAAAGGTAGCCACGCTGATTAACAATCAGCGTATGGAAGCCGGTCCGCAAAGCTTCCACTTCGATGCAAGCAAATTGACTTCAGGCGTGTATTTCTATAAGCTTGTTGCAGGAGACTTTGTTTCCAGTAAGAAGATGCTGCTTCTCAAGTAAACTGCATCTGCTTAGATAATCTCTTACAAACAGCAGGCGGCCGGTATGAACAATGCCGGCCGCTTGTTGATTTTTGGCCTTTGTTCAATCAACCAGAAAAAGTTCATTATTCAGTTTTACTTCCCAGCCTTGAATAATATTCAACTCTGCAGTTTTATCTCCATTCAGAAAAGAACAATAAGCCATTGTCAATATAGGGTAATCTAAGAGGATCTTGTGCTGATGCCGGGAGTATTCTGACAGAACAAATATTATTGAATAATTCTTGCAAGGCATCTTAAGTGTTCGTATATTATATATATAAACAGAGGCGGCTACGGGCGCTTAGCTCAGCTGGTTCAGAGCGTACGCCTCACACGCGTAAGGTCGCAGGTTCGATCCCCGCAGCGCCCACAGAGTTGATGTTCTTTGAGCAGTTCCTTTAATTCCTATCCAGAGAGGTAGGGAAGGGATATAATGATGATTTTTTTGCCCCCTTTTCCTAATTCGATGGAACTGGGGGTTTTTTCATTTTAGAAAGGCGGATGATGATGAAAACAAAAGTGCTCGACGCCGACGGTCTTCGGCGGACTGTGAACCGGCTTGCACACGAGTTAGTGGAGAAGAATAAGGGTGTTCAGGATGTTGTTCTTGTCGGTATAAGGACTCGCGGCGAATACCTGGCTCACCGAATTGCTAAAAAGCTGGAAGAAATAGAAAATGTCAAAGTAAAAGTCGGAGTCCTGGATATAACCTTGTACCGCGACGATCTGCGCGGACGGCTCGAACAGCCTGAATTAAAAAGTTCTGAAATACTTTTCGATATAAGAGGAAAAGCTGTTGTCCTGGTGGATGATGTCTTTTTTACAGGAAGGACTATCCGGTCTGCCCTGAATGCTCTGATGGATCTAGGCCGGCCGGCAATGATACAACTGCTCGTGCTTGTGGACCGCGGGCATCGTGAACTTCCCATAAAAGCTGACTTTGTCGGAAAGAATGTACCGACATCGCGGGGACAAGAGATAAAGGTTGAAATGACCGAAACAGACGAGGAAGATGCAGTGTACTTAATCGAGGATGACGATAAGGAGAAATAACTATGAAACTACAAAGCCGTCATTTACTGGGATTGGAAGGAGTACCAGAACAGGATATTACTCTCATTCTCGATACCGCAGCTTCATTTAAAGAAGTTCTGGAGCGCCCGATTAAAAAGGTTCCGCCGCTGCAGGGAAAAACAATTGTGAACCTATTCTTTGAAAGTTCCACTCGCACACGAATTTCGTTTGAACTTGCGGAAAGGCGCCTTTCAGCAGATGTGGTAAATTTTACAGCCCAGGGCAGCAGTGTAAGCAAAGGTGAAACTCTTAAAGACACCGCACGCAATATCGAAGCGATGAAAATAGATATGGTTGTCGTAAGGCATGCTGCTTCCGGTGCGCCGCATTTTCTGACGCATGTGGTGAAAGCAAATGTCATAAATGCGGGCGACGGCGCACACGAACATCCCACTCAGGCGCTTCTGGATATGATGACTTTGAGGGAAAAATTCGGAAAACTGGAAGGCCTCCGCGTTTGTATCGTCGGCGATATTACGCACAGCCGCGTGGCGCGTTCGAATATATACGGATTGATGACAATGGGCGCAAAAGTATCGGTATGCGGACCGGCGACATTAATACCAAAAAATATTGAAGAACTCGGTGTACGTGTGTATCACAATCTGGAAAAGGTTGTTACCGAGGTGGATGCACTTAATGTGCTCCGTATTCAGCTCGAGCGCCAGAAGAGCGGACTCTTTCCATCTCTGCGCGAGTATCGCAGGTTTTTCGGTGTGACAAAGGAGAAAGTGGACAGAGCACCCAAACCGATTACAATAATGCACCCGGGTCCGATCAATCGGGATGTGGAGCTTTCGGCCGACCTTGCTGACGGACCTCACTCTGTAATCCTTGAACAAGTCACTAACGGCGAAGCAGTACGGATGGCGGTGCTATATTTACTAGGAACATCCAATTAAAGGAAAATATTATGAAATTACATTTGAAATCCGGACGACTGATAGATCCTGCAAAAGAAAAAGATACTGTCGTCGATTTATTGATTGTGGATGGAAAAATTGAACGCATAGGCAAATCGCTGGCAGCGGATCGTTCTTATGAAGCAATAGATCTAAAAAATAAGGTTGTCGCACCGGGATTTATCGATATGCACGTACACCTGCGCGAGCCCGGATATGAGCATAAAGAAACAATCCGGACCGGCTGTGCTTCCGCAGCAGCAGGAGGATTTACAGCAGTTTGCTGCATGCCTAATACAAATCCTGCAATAGATGAAGAATCTGTAGCCCGATATGTACAGGAAGAAGGCAGGCAAGTAACAGGCGGCCTTGTCGATGTTTATCCGATAGCGGCGGCAACAAAAGGCCGCAAGGGAGAAGAGCTATCGCCTATGGCAGAATTGTCAAAAGCAGGTGCAGTCGGATTTTCCGACGACGGCTCGCCGATATCAAATGCAGAAATTATGAGGCGCATTTTTGAATACTCGTCTATGTACGGCATTCCGGTTATTCAGCATGCAGAAGAGCTTACAATGACGAAAAATGCTTATATGAATGAAGGATTTGTTGCCACCAGGCTCGGAATACCGGGAATTCCTCCGATCGCTGAAGAGCTCATGATCCAAAGAGATATCATTTTATTGCGTTATATACCTAAATCCAAATACCACGTCGCACATGTAAGTACGGCAGGTTCTGTTGAATGCGTGAGGAGGGCAAAAGCTGAAAAATTAAACATTACCTGCGAAGTTACCCCGCATCATTTTACTCTTACCGACGATGCAGTTGCAAGCTTCGATACTAATTTAAAGATAAATCCGCCTCTGCGCACAAAAGACGATGTGAAGGCAATAAAAGAAGCGCTTCGGGATGGAACGATAGATGTGATCGTTACAGATCATGCGCCTCATACTATCGACGAAAAGGAAGTTGAATTCGCACAGGCGCCTTTTGGAATAGTAGGATTGGAGACCGCGCTTGGCCTGGCAGTGACTGAATTAGTGAATAAAAAATTTCTTACGCTTAGCCAATTAATTGAAAAATTCTCAGTTAATCCCAGAAGAATACTTTCTCTGCCGGTAATTAATATTCAGGAAGGAGAAGCCGCAAATCTGACTGTATTTGATCCTGAAAAAGAATGGGTCGTGGACATACAGGCGTTCAAATCGAAATCGAAGAACTCGCCGTTCCATGGCCGGAAACTGAAAGGAAAGGCCGTCGGTACAGTCAATAACGGCAAATCTTGGTTCGAGATGTAACATTCAATGTTCAGTACAACAGACAGTTCAATGGTTTATTATACACCGCAACGGGTATTATTTCCAGAATTGACTGATTTTTCGAAGGTTTTTTACTGGCATATTCCTTGATTTACTTCAGGATAATAGAAGTCGATGAAAGGGAAAGAAAATGAAACCAGTTCTAACAGTAATTAGTCTTCTGCTATTTTTAACGGGATGTGATATTAATTCCGATATAGATACTGAAGCCCCACCGCCGCCGCAGGGTATTGTAACAATTTCACTGGATAATGCAGTAGAATTGCAGTGGCTTAAAAGCCAGGCAGAAGATGTCAGAGGTTACAGAATATGGATAAGTGACCGTTATAACGGCCGTTATTCTCCGATAGGCTCAACATCCGGAACGAGTTTTACTGATTACGACGCTGCAAACGGCGTCACTTATTATTATGCGGTAAGCGCATTTGACTACAACGATAATGAAAGTGAATTGAGCATCGATGTTGTTTACGACACTCCGAGGCCTGAAGGTTATAACATAGTGCTGGCCAATCTGCAGTACTCGCCAAACGTATCCGGTTATGATTTCTCTGAGTATGCGGTCTTGAGATATGACAACGATAACACAGATTTCTTTTTTGAAAATGTAAACGGTAGAAATATTATTTATGTCTGGGATGACAGCGATATTCAGGATATGGGATATACAGGTTCTCTGGATGATATATCCTCCGCACCGGCGTATGGCTGGTCGCCGTCAAAAATGGTAGAGGCTATTGTCGGCCATACCTATGTAATATGGACGTGGGACGACCATTATGCAAAAATTCGCGTGAAAGAAGCGGGAATAAGCCGTTTGGTATTTGACTGGGCCTATCAGACGGCAGAGAAAAATCCAGAACTGAAAACCAGCCGTAACCCGACGGCAGGAAGGAAACCGCTGACGCGGTCTTTGAGCCAAAAGTGAAATCGCTGAAAAATTACCGCTAAAGAGAAAGCAATCACTCGTTAAAAGAGTCGATTGCTTTTTCGTTAATTGACTTTCTCAGCGTTTTCTGATAATTTGGATTCGAAATATGAAATGGCTGATAATTATATTGCTTGTATCATCTGCCGCATGCGCGCAGGTAAAAATGAATTCTTTGACCGGCAAAAAAAATATTACATTAAAAAATCCCAAACCCGGGATAATTGAAGTAAATTCATTAATCAAGGAAATTTTTAAAAAAATAGAGTCCGGCCTGAAAGCCAATTCGATAGATTTCTTTAAAGATGAATTCGGAGATATTGTTTCAATGACAATAGGCCCGGATGAGCATGGGTATTATTCAGCCAATCAGGCAGTGTCCGTACTTGTTAATTATTTTTCAGAACGGAGACTCAGCTCATTCGAATTTTCTGTGATCAGCGAAAAAGACAATGTACCGTACGCTACAGGACGGTTTACCTGCATTCAGAAGGGCATTAAGAAAACCGCGCAAGTATATGTATCATTGACACGGCAGGACTCATCATGGGTCATCAGCCAATTCAATATTTATTGAAGATGACCGCAAAATGAGAAACCCGGCAGAACGAAATATCCGCCCCGCATTATGGGGCTTTTTTATTTGTCTCGCTATAGCAGGCATTCTGCATGTTATCGGTATTTTTGTTCCGTCATACATTCGGGACAGATGGGATGCAGAATTCAATGCCCGCAAATCGCAAAATGAACAAATAATTCGCGGTGCTTTTCAAGACCGTGTCGATCAACTTAAAGAAATTCTCGATAATATTTCGGCAGATACTTCTCTCGTTGCAAAAATGCGCTCATCCGATTTCCCCGATGCACTTACAGCTTTTAAAAAGCTGAAAACATATAAATTGAACGCTGACCAGACTGTAGATATTGTGGATTCATCGGGCAATCCTCATGCCTGGAACGGCCCGAGTGTAACAAATCGATATGCTGATATTCTTAATAAAAACAGCAAAGAAGTATTTACTCAAGTCTCACAGCATGGATTGAGAACATATATTACGGTTGGACGATGCATTGTTCCCTATGAATACTATTTACTCGTAAGCGAACCTCTGGAACTGAATTCGCCGATATCCAATCGTTTTGTTCGTAGAACAAGCCTGAGCGATGATCTTTCGCAGAATCTGAAGGTTAAGGTTGCAATGCGTATGCCGGGTGCGGCGCAGGATTCGCAAGGTGAGCTTGTTGTTCCGATATTGAATGAGGAGAACAACGAGATAGTACGGTTTGTTTTGGAGGAAAAGACGGCAGAAAGCGAGATTGATTCTTATACCGAAACGGTTTCAACTTTAACAGGAATTATTATTGCCCTGTGCAGTATTTTTGCTGCTTATGCCGGAATAATATGGATTTCATATAAAAGAAAAATATGGCTGACATTTTCGGTGTCTTTTGTGTTACTCTGGGCACTGAGAATTATTTGGCGTGCCGTCGATTTTCCAGGTGCAATTATAAACGGCCGGCTTTTTAATCCTAAAATATACTCATCACAGTTTGCTTATGGTTTAACCTCATCGCTGGGAGAACTGATCCTGAGTATATCAACAATTGCAGTTACTGCCTGGCTGTTTTTCAGTTATTTCGTTTTAACCGATCGTAAAAAAACAATTATAAATAAACCCGCATCACTGACAAAACGAATATATGCCGTATTGTTGACAGGTATGATAGGACTTTTATTATTATGGATGTTCAGGGGATTCAGCGAAGCTTTAAGAAGTTTTGTATTCGATTCCACTATAAGATTTATTAATCCATCGGAAATATTACTGGATGTGGAATCGACTCTGATGCTGGCCAATGTCCTTCTGCTCGGGGGATCATTATTACTAATTTCAACGGCATTGATCCGGGAAGCAAGAAATACACTTTTTCTTTCTTTTGATATTTCTGCTTTTTCAATCCGGGTATTTTACATAAGCGCTTTGCTATTATGCATTCCGCTGTTCATTTGGATTGATAAAACCCCGCAATCGCAGTATTTCAGTATTTTATTATTCATTATTTTCAGCGTTGTATTTGCAGAACTGTTGTATTACTGGAAGAAGATGAGTATCGCCGATGCATCGATGAAATGGCGGATGGCAGTAATAATACTGCTTGGTGCTTTTTTTATTGGAGCACCTATGATGCATCAAAAACTTCAGCAGAGAGAACAAAGAGAAACGGAAGCTGCGGCAAAAGAATTATTGCGTCCCTCGGATAACTGGTTATCTTTTATTGTGCTGGATGGAATTCGCACTGCCGCTGAAAGTGTGAGAAGCGAATATGCATCGATTGATATACCGGAAGCGGGAAAAACAAATCTCGCTTTTGTATTATGGACAAAAACACTTCTGGGAAAAGAAGGATATAATTCCGCCCTTGTTCTGTATGATATAGAAGGCGGGGAAGCGGACCGGTTTGTCGTGGGAATGAGCAATCCGGAACAGAAGGAAATCCTGACGCATGTGTTTGAAGGCGAAGAAAATGCCGTTCATTTTATCGGAAGGACAGGACGGAAAAAGCTTGGCAAACTTTACGGAGCATGGATAGCATTACGGGATAAAAACGAGAAATTCATCGGCAGTCTGGCGCTTCTTCTATCCGAACAGCAAAGAAACTCGATTTATACTCAGGAATTAGAACCGCTCAGACAGTTCGCTGATCGGTTCGAAAGCTCCATGGTACGCGAAATCGCTTTCCACGAATATAAAAACGATGTGCTTGAGTTTTCGACTGGAATAAAACTGAATCCGGATAATTACTTGTCTCCCGATATATCATCTGAATTACTGAAAACTGCAAGCCCGGTTCTATGGAAAGATATAAAAATCAATGACAACCGGACACGGACTGTATTTGTGGGGAGTATGGAATTGCCCGGAAAAATTGTCTCAATAAGTCTGGAAAAGCTTGATATCAGATGGGAGCTGTTTAATTATTTAAAGGAATTTTTTGTCTGTCTGGGTATTTTGGCTGCAGCGGGAATTTATTTATCTATAAGAAAACGCAGACAGACAAATACGCTTTTTTTTGGATTTAAGGGCAAACTTTTTTTAGGATTTGCATGTATTACTCTGCTGCCTCTGGCATTTTTAAGTTATTATAATCGTCAGCTCGTTTCGGAGCAGGTCCAGGAACAGGCAGAATCGGCGCTTTATCGTGAATTATACCAATTACAGGAACGTATCGGCATCTATGTCGTGGACGAAGAGGATTTTATTCAGGGTGTTAACAACGATTTTTGTGAAGCGCTTGCCGGCGAGTACGGCGCAGATTTTTCGATTTATAGAGATGCTTCAGTACACGCCAGCAGTCTATCTGAACTTTATCGTGCAGGATTTTTAGACGAGCGGTTGAATGGAGACGCTTTTGCAGCATCTGTGCTGGGGGATATGAATTATTTCCTGACAAAAGAAAAAATCGGATCGGTCGAATATGTTGTAGGGTATTCGCCGATCATAATAAACGGCACTAACGTGGGCGTACTTGCGGTACCGACATTAAATCGCGAAAAGCAGATGGAAGCAGAACTGGCAAAAAGGAATGCCTATGTATTCGGAATTTATGCAATTGTATTCGGGATAGCTCTGATAGGCGGCGGACTGCTGGCACTGCGTTTTGCAGATCCGATACGCCAGTTGACTATTGCCGCTAAAGATGTATCGGAGGGGAATCTTGCCGTTCGGATCGATACTCATTCAAATGATGAAATCGGAATTCTTGCCGGTTCCTTCAATGAAATGGTGGAAAGATTAAAGAAGAGCCGGGAAGAGCTTTCCAAACATGAACGCGAAAGCGCCTGGAAGGAAATGGCCAAACAGATCGCGCATGAAATTCGGAATCCGCTGACACCTATAAAGCTTTCAATCCAGCATCTCAGGCAGGCATTTAAAGACAAAGCTGCTGACAGGGAGGAAATACTCCAGCGCGTAACTCAAACCGTTATCGAACAGATCGAGGCGCTCTCGAGGATTGCTTCCGAGTTTTCAAGTTTTGCCAGGATCCCGGAGAGCAAATATGAGCGGCTTAATATAGATGAACTTCTAGCGGAGACAATAAATTTATTCAGGGAAGTGAAAGAAATAAGCTTTATCCATACGCCGTCTTCTCCTCCGGCATTCATTATTGCAGATCGCGATCAGCTTCGCGGGGTATTTATAAACATTTTCAGAAATGCGATACAGGCAATTAAAAAAACAGGAACGATAACAGCTGCATCCTGCCTTGAAAAGCATCTATGTATTATCAGGATTTCCGACACCGGGCCGGGCATTCCGGAGGAGCTGAGAACAAAAATTTTTGAGCCTAATTTTTCTACAAAGACGGAAGGTATGGGACTCGGTCTGGCAATTGCCCGGAGGGTTATTGAAGACCTTGGAGGAACAATAACCTGTTTGAGCGAAAAAGGAATGGGAACCACGTTTGAAATCCGTCTTCCTGCCGGGCAGTAAAAATGCGTTTAATTAAACCAAATATTTTTTCCGGTATACAGGGACTTAAAACCGGAATGAGCACAAGAATAGGTAACAACGGCGATAATGAATTCGGAATTTACCTGGGCAGTAAAGAGAACGTGGATTCTGAACGTGTAAAAAGAAATCGGAAGGATTTTTTTTCTGAAATCGGGATACCGGAACATTATCTTGCATACCCTGTTCAATGTCACTCAAAAAATGTCTTGAAGGTGAGTGCGCCGGGAGAATATAAAAGTTGCGATGGATTAATTACGAATACTGTGCATGTAGCGTTAGCTGTGTCGGCGGCGGATTGCGTTCCGGTACTGCTTTTTGATCCGCTAAACAAGGCAATTGGAGCGGTACATGCAGGATGGAGAGGAACAGCAGGCTTTGTTGTTATGCGGGCTGTAGAAATGATGGAAGCGGAATACGGAACGGATCCGGCAAAAATACTTGTCTATATTGGTCCTTCTGCGGGTGCATGCTGTTATGAAGTAAATGAAGAAGTTGCTATTAAATTTGGGAATAAAATCGTACCTTATAGTCCAAAGGTATTCCTTGACTTAAAAAAAGAGAATATGTCCCAGCTTTTAAAGCTTGGAGCTGCAGCAGGTAATATAGAGGTCAGTTCGTCCTGCACTATCTGTGAAAAGGAGTTATTCCATTCTTTCAGAAGAGACGGCCTGAGTGCGGGCAGGATGACAGCCATAATTTGTATAAAATAATGATTCGGAGATGAAGATATGTGCGGAATTGTCGGATATGTCGGCAAACGTAATGCTTTACCCATCCTTTTAGAAGGATTGAAACGGCTTGAATACCGGGGATACGATTCTGCCGGGGTAGCATTGCTTCAGGATGGTAAAATTCAAATTAATAAATGTGCCGGTAAAGTATCCCAGCTTGAGGATTTAACAAAGGATCTGCATGCGACCGCAACTGTAGGGATGGGACATACACGCTGGGCTACTCACGGTGTACCGAATGACATCAATGCCCATCCTCATTGTGACTGCAATAATAATATAGCTTTAATTCACAACGGCGTTATTGAGAACTATGCAACATTGAAGAAAAAACTAGAATCTCTCGGACATGTTTTTAAATCGAGCACGGATACGGAAGTCCTGGTGCATCTTATCGAAGAGTTCTCGCGCTGGAACAAGGATCTTGATCTGGCGGTACGCGGTGCTTTAAAGGAAGTGACAGGAACATATGGAATTATTGTTGCTGATACTCTAAATCCCGATACTCTCATTATTGCCCGGAAAGGAAGTCCGCTTGTAATCGGCTACGGTGATGAAGAGATAGTTATTGCATCTGATGCATCGGCTTTGGTACAGCATACAAGAAAGGTCGCATATCTGGAAGACGGAGAGGTTGCAGTTGTCAACGGCCATGATGTTACGGTAAAGACTCTGAGTGATGTTGAAATAACTAAAGTAATTGAAGAACTGACATTTGACTTGGAACAGATCGAAAAAGGCGGATTCCCGCATTTCATGCTGAAGGAAATACACGAACAGTCTGAGACGATCCAGAATTCAATGCGCGGGCGTTTGCTTGAAGAAGACGGGAACGTAAAGCTCGGCGGCCTTAGTGAAATAGCGGAAAAAGTAATACGCGCGCCGCGGTTGATTCTTGCTGCCTGCGGTACTTCCTGGCATGCTGCATTGATAGGCGAGTATATGCTTGAGCAGTATGCAGGGATTTCGGTTGAAGTAGAATATGCATCCGAGTTTCGTTATAGAAATCCTATTCTTAATAAAAGCGATGTTGTTATTCTGATAAGTCAAAGCGGCGAGACGGCGGATACGCTTGCGGCATTGCGCGAAGCTAAAGCCCAGGGTGCAACGGCGGTTGGAATATGTAATGTTGTTGGAAGTTCAATTGCACGCGAGAGCGACGGCGGTGTGTATATACACGCCGGCCCGGAAATAGGTGTCGCATCCACGAAGGCGTTTACTTCGCAATTGACTGTATTGGCGCTGTTGACTATTCTTATTGCGCGCAGCAAGGGTATGCCCCGCGATAAAGGTATGGAACTCGTCAAAGAGCTGGCAATGCTTCCGGAGAAAGTAAAAAAGATACTTTCAGATACGAAGCAGATAGAAAATATTGCGAACGAGTTTAAGGATAAAAAGAACTTCCTTTATTTAGGACGCGGTTATAATTTTCCTTCGGCACTCGAAGGCGCATTGAAGCTGAAAGAAATCTCATACATCCATGCCGAAGGATACCCGGCGGCTGAAATGAAGCATGGACCAATCGCACTTATTGATGAGAATATGCCGGTTGTGTTTATTGCACCGAAAGACAGTACGTACGATAAGGTCATCAGTAATATTCAGGAAGTAAAAGCGCGAAGTGGTAAAGTAATTGCGATTGTCAACGAAGAAGAAGATGCAATCTGCAAATTGGCCGATTATATGATCACGGTGCCGAAGACACTTGATTTGTTTACTCCCATCCTTACGGTAATTCCCCTGCAGCTGCTCGCATATTATATTGCCGTTGCAAGGGGGTGTGATGTAGACCAGCCGAGAAATCTGGCAAAAAGCGTAACCGTTGAATAAAAGATAAAATGTTTTACGATTATTTGGATTATTATGTCACTTTATGAAAGGAAAGCAGTTATAAAATGAAGCTGGATGTGAGATTTAAATCGAATGAATGGGCTTTGATACTCGGGGCATCGAGCGGATTTGGAGCTGCTACAGCAGTCGAATTGGCTAAACATGGAATGAATATATTCGGAGTGCATCTCGACCGGCAGGCAACTATGCCTAATGTGCAGAATCTGGTCAAAGAAATCAATCGTACTGGAGCAAAAGCCGTATTTTATAATATAAATGCTGCCGACAGCATTAAACGGAATGAAACACTTGATGATATTCAGGAACAATTCGAGAATGATTCATTATCCACTGTTAAAGTTGTTCTGCATTCTCTTGCATTCGGAACGTTAAAATCATTCATTGCAAAAAAACGTGAAGAAACACTGACACAGGCGCAGATGGAAATGACTGTCGATGTAATGGCGCACAGCCTTGTTTATTGGGTGCAGGGACTTTATGAGCGTAATCTTATAAAAAGAGGCGGGCGAATTTTTGGAATGACGAGTTCCGGCGGACATACAACCATGCCTTTCTACGGAGCAGTATCGGCTGCTAAAGCAAGCCTCGAATCGCATATAAGGCAGTTAAGCATGGAACTCGGTCCGATGGGTATTACAGCGAATGCGATTATTGCCGGTGTAACTGATACTCCGGCTTTGCGTAAAATACCGGGAAATGTTAAAATGATAGAAGCGGCGCGTCTGAAGAATCCTGCAGGACGTCTTACAACACCGGCAGATGTTGCAAAGGCGATTGTAGCGCTTTCGTCGGAAGAATCAGGCTGGATATCAGGCAATGTTTTAGGAGTAGACGGAGGAGAGGATAAAGTCGGATTTGTCAGTCCCCGCAATAATTATTAATCATTATTATTTATAAAGTTAAAAGGAATCCAATATGTTTCAGTTTGAATTTACAGAAGAACAGCGAATGCTGCGCGATATGGTTCGTGATTTCGTGAATACTGAAGTCAAGCCGATTGCCGCTAAAATTGATGAAGAAGAAAAAATTCCGCCCGAATTAATACGCAAAATTGCGGATTTGGGATTTCTGGGTGCTTCTTTTCCGCCGGAATACGGAGGCGGAGGATTCGGTGAGGTCGGTTATTGCATAATGCAGGAAGAAATGGGCCACGGCTGCTTATCGACTTCAACACTCATCGGCGCACATCAATCCATCGGCGCAAATGCGATTTATATCGGCGGTTCTGAAGAACTGAAAAAGAAATATCTTGTTCCGCTAGCGGAAGGGAAGATGCTGGGCGGATTTGCATTGACTGAGGCTTCGGCCGGTTCGGATTCATTCAACCTGAAAACAAAGGCCCGGCTGGAGGGCGACGAGTGGGTAATTAACGGTGAAAAGTTATGGATTACAAACGGCGCAATAGCGGATGTTCTTTCGGTTTTTGCACGAACAGAACGCGGCATCAGCGCGTTTGTTGTAGAGACAAAAACACCCGGATTTTCAGCAGGGCCGAAAGAAAAGAAGATGGGCATTCGCGGCAGTATGACAAATGCATTGACTTTCGATAATGTTAGAATTCCTAAATCTAATCTTATCGGGAATGACGGCCGAGGATTTTTAATAGCTATGAAAACTCTCGATGCCGGAAGATTGGGATTAGGTGCTGCATGCCTGGGTGTAGCAAGAGAATTACTCGAGCTCTGCACAAAATTTGCGAAAGAAAGAAAGCAATTCGATCAGCCAATATCCAGTTTTCAGGCGATACAATTTATGCTGGCAGATATTGCAACGATGATATACGCAATGGAATGCATGGTATATCGGACTGCAGC
>JAFGLB010000191.1 GCA_016928255.1 Bacteroidota bacterium | reverse complement strand
GTGACTCTCCTCCTCGCTAACCTCATCAAGAGCAGATGAAAAGCCAAACCTATCAAAGTTGTTCAGCCAATACATCGGCGGCAGCTGACGGAATTGAATATGAAGTAAAAGATCATCACTCGGCCGGTAATTTAATTCTGCCCGCGTGAGATACACTCCCGAAATACTTTTCGTAAAATTACCGCCAAGATTGCTGTACGGTGAATGCACCAGACTGACATCAAATATCAAAGAAAGCGGATCGGAAATTTTGTAGGCAAGACTGCTTGTCAATGTGCCCAGTGATAAGTTATTTCCGCCCGAAGTAATATAACTGAGAGAATAGCTATTCCTGATCGATAATCTGCTCGGATCGAACCAGCCGAATAAAAGTCCGCCCTCATCCTGCCTAATCATCGATCCGGTTGCAGATGATCTTGCTTCCGGCTGAGATCTAAACTGTGCCAAAGCCGTAAAACTAACGACTATTAATATAAACGCTGTTTTTAAAAGGATTTTCATTTTTTACACTCAGTATGCAGAGTAATGATACTTAAATCTGGAATGATTGTCAAGATTGCATTTTAGACGAATTCTGACCTTGCCGTGTTCCTATAAAAACAATCTTGAATAACGCGTTCCGATTTTTGTTTTCAACCCACCTTTATGTATATTTTTACACAACAACGGAAATCTCAACATCAGCTTGGAATAAGCTCAGAATTCAAAAAATCTGTCTATGGCAAAAATTGAACGGGTATATCTTATTGATGCAATGGCACTTGCCTACCGTGCCTATTTTGCATTTATTCGCCGGCCGCTTATGAACTCCAAGGGCGAGAACACCAGCGCCATCTTCGGATTTGTAACTTTTCTGAACCGCATACTTTCCCAGGAATTTCCAGATCATATTGCCGTCGTATTCGATACGGGAAAACCTACTTTCAGACACAAGGAATATAAGGAATATAAAGCCACACGCCAGAAAATGCCTGATGATATGATCACGCAAATCCCGGTTTTAAAAGAAGTCGTGCGTGCCTATAACATACCCGCTGTTGAGATGGACGGTTATGAAGCAGACGATATAATCGGTACTCTTGCAAAACAGGCAGAAAATGAAAAAGCCCATACCTTTTTAATAACACCCGATAAAGATTTTATGCAATTGATTTCCGAGAGAACAAAAATTTACAAACCGGGCAAACAGGGATCGGATATCGAGATTGTAGATATCGAGGGAGTGAAACAAAAATTCGGTGTTACGCCTGACAAGGTAATAGATGTACTCGGACTAACAGGAGATGCATCCGATAATATACCCGGCGTCCCGGGTGTCGGCGAGAAAACCGCGATTCCGCTTATACAAAAGTACGGCAGTATCGAAGAATTGTACAATCACCTTGATGAAATTCCTCAAAAAGGACTGCGCGCAAAGCTGGAATCGAATAAGGATCTAGCTTTTCTATCAAAAAAGTTGGTTACAATAGATATCAATGTTCCTCTTGATATCAAATTCAATTCGCTGAAAGCCGAGAAACGAAATACTGATAAACTGATTGAACTATTCGAAGCGCTTGATTTCCGTTCTCTCATAAGTAAAATGCGGGGCGAGGCACAAGATCCGGGAGAAATTATAAAAGTCGATACAGAATTCACACCTTCCCAACGATTAAATATTTCAAACGATAAACACAGCTACCGGCTTATAAAAACGGAAAAAGAATTCTATTCTCTTTGCGATTCTCTGAAAACTGCAAAGGAATTAGTTTTTGATACAGAAACAACATCGACTGATCCGCTGAGGGCCGAACTTGTAGGAATTTCTTTCGCGCTTAAAGCGCATGAAGCATTTTATGTTTCTATAGCAGGGAAAAAGAAACGGAATCAGGAGGGCCTTTTCGGGGATACAGATGATGAACCGGATATCTCAACCGGACTTCCCTCGGAGCTCGTGTGCAGGAAGTTAAAACCGATCCTTGAAGATACTCAAATCAAAAAAATCGGACATAACATAAAGTACGATATCCTGGTTCTATCCAATTACGGTATTTATGTCGAAGGTGCAATATTTGATTCGATGATTGCCAGTTATGTAATTCGTGCGGACGGCAAACATAATATGGACGACACAGCCGCCGAATACCTGAATTATAAAACCGTAACGTATTCGGATTTAACAGGCAGCGGGAAAGAGCAAAAGAATATAAGGGATGTTTCAATAGAAGCACTTTCGGATTATTCTTGCGAAGATTCCGATATTACTTTTAGATTATATGAAGTATTTAAAAAAAGGCTTGATGAACTTGGAATGACCGAGCTGTGTGAAAAAGCGGAATTCCCGCTTATATCGGTTCTGTCCAGAATGGAGCGGGCAGGAGTTTCTATAGATGTCGGGCACCTTATGAATATGTCGGTCGAACTCGAAAAACAGCTTGAAAAGCTTACGAAAGAAATTCACGACATAGCCGGAATAAAATTCAATATTAATTCTACACAGCAGCTAGCTGAAATTCTATTCAATAAACTCAAATTAAAATCCGTACGCAGAACAAAGACCGGTTTTTCTACCGATGTTGCTGTTCTCGAAACACTAAAAGGTTCTCATCCCATCATTGATTTACTGCTTGATTTCAGACAGTCAATAAAATTAAAATCGACATATATAGACACGCTTCCACAACTTATAAATCCGAAAACCGGCCGTGTTCATACGTCATTTAACCAGACTATAACCACCACCGGCCGCCTATCAAGCAGTGATCCAAATATCCAGAACATTCCGATAAGGACAGATATCGGCAGGTTAATACGAAAAGCGTTTATTCCCGGCAGCAGGGAATCCCTAATTTTATCGGCTGATTATTCACAGATAGAGCTCAGGGTAATGGCGCATATTTCAGGTGATGAGGGATTAACACGGGCTTTCAACAACCGGGAGGATATTCATGCCACTACTGCTGCTAAAGTATTCGGCGTCAATATAGACAATGTAACCAGAGATATGAGACGCAAAGCAAAAGAAATTAATTTTGGAATAATGTACGGCATCGGTCCATTCGGCCTGTCTAACAGGCTGGATATCAGTCAGAATGAAGGCAAGGATATAATAGCGCGTTATTTTACCCGTTTCCCGAAAGTCCAGCAATATATAAACGATACAATTGCTGAAGGGCGAAAAAAAGGATACGTAAGCACACTTCTGGGCAGGCGGAGGTATATCCCGGACATGCGGAGTAATAACAAGAACGTACGACAGAATGCAGAGCGGCAGGCAATAAACATGCCGATTCAGGGAACTGCGGCAGATATGATAAAACTGGCAATGGTACATATAGACAAAGAATTCAAAAAACAGAAACTATCAAGTTTAATGCTTCTTCAAGTTCATGACGAACTTGTATTTGAAGTACAGAAGAAAGAAGAATCTTTTGTAAAAGAGCTTGTTAGAAGAGAGATGCAGCAGGCGCTTCCGTTAACCGTTCCGGTTGAAGTGGATATAGGAATAGGCGAAAGCTGGTTAGAAGCCCATTAGCCGGTGCCGATCACCGGCGCCGGAATATGAGTGCAAGTCCGAAAAGAATAATCAGCGCAGGCCAGTATAAGCGGATATAATCTTTCATTTCGAACCAGTCAATAACATCCCACCACCACATGTAATATAGAACACCATAACCGCCGAAAAAAAGAACGGGGATAAGAACGCCGATCCTTCTCGGATCATACAAATACATCATCAAGAATGAAAGTCCGAGTGCAAGTGCGAAAGTCGCCGGTATATCCAGCGTTATAAAATCTATAAGTTCGAACCTGTGAACAAGAATGGCTACACTTACGAAGAATAAGAGGCTTCCCCAGAATACCGTTCCGCGACGGCGTATGGTATATGCCTGTATAACAGATATTATGCCGACCACGGCCATGCAAATCCAAAAAACCGTTTTCCACCCGTACGCGAATACATGTAGTTTACTTAGAAAAATGCCGGCGCCGAGCAGAATAAGAAATATACCGAAGATAGGAATTCCCTTTGATTTTTTTTCGATTACCGTCTCCATGGCCGCCTCGTTATTGCTTGTTCTGTATTGGTTGTTCTTCAGGAATAATCAAATACATAATAAGATAGAGAATCACTCCCACTCCGACGGAAAAGAAAGTAAATAGTGCATACGCAACCCTGAGAATTGTCGGATCAACGCCGAAATACTCTCCCGCACCTCCGCATATTCCAAATATTTTTTTATCGGAACGGGAGCGGTAAAATGATTTTGGACTGGATTTTTGTTCTGCCGATTGTGAAGAAAACGAAGCCTTATCTCCGGCAGGCGGCTCTGACTCCGAAGATGCAGTCTGATTGGATGGAATCATTTCCGGTCTATTTCGTTTTAAAATTAAAAATAGTCCTAAAATTATGAGTATAGAGGGAAGAAAAAATTCCCAGCTGACATCCCATATATGCCAGAATGAAAACACTTCCAGATTATCAAGAAGAATAACGGCACCGACGGCAATAAAAAGAATACCGAATATCCGGGCAGAATCCGTTTCTGATTTTTCCGGATTTTCCGGATTACTCCGTTTATCCGTATGGCCCGAGCCATCCGGATTATTAGGAATAATAAATGCGGCAATTATATAGAGAATTATGCCCGAACCTCCGGCCAGCGTCAACAGAACCCAGGCCAGTCGGACGATAGTCACATCTGCATTGAAATATTCTGCGAGTCCCCCGCAAATTCCGGCAAATACTTTATTTGTCCGGCTTCGATAAAGCCTGCGTCTATTTTCTGTCATATCAGTCTCCTAATAAGTTTATTCTACTTGCCAGAAGAGAAGGGCTTCGCCTTTATCTTGATTTTCCGGATCAGTAACAATCACGACAATTCTTGCATTATGGTTTAATTTCTTCATCTCCGGTAATGTACATTGCATCAAATAGGCCCTCATGGAGCCTGATTTCGCTTTCTCCTTGAGTTCTGTGATGTCTAGAATGTCCGATGGTTGCCCGTCGATTGTGACAGTGATATCCTTGGCGGTCAAAGCAGGGCCAATTATTTCCATCTGCGCACCAGTGGTATCATGGAGAGATTCCCATTTTTTATACCGAGTAAGACTCATCGGCCTGAAATAAATGAAAACAGAACGCGACCCGGAGCCCTGAACCGAAAATGCGTTGACGCCATACACCTCCAACCGATGGTAGCGCGGATTAACGGTAAGCGAGTCTACAGCCGGAACCCTCCATGCCCAATATTCCACACGCGACTTACCATAGTCGCTCATTTTAATTGCTGCCAAAGCATGATAGGCATCTTCCTGGAACCTGAGAATATAGTATCCAGTGGAATCAGTCAATGTCTGCACCACCGGCTTAAAGAATCGGTTTAGGAGAAAAACATCAGCGCTGTCGATAGGTCGTTCATTAAAGTCCTTTACGAATCCCGAAATGTGCATGGTTTTCGGACTGACCTGGCCAAATGCGGAAATATAAGTTTGTAGGACAAAGAAGAAAAACAAAATTATTCGCATTAAATCATCCTCTTAAGAAAGAATATTGTTCTATAATTGTCAACTAATACTTTTATACGTGCACTATAAAAATAAGTTGCAGGGTCTATAATCAATAAAAATCCCGGTTCTACTAATGTAAAATCGGGATCTTTAATTCTAAATTAAATTGAAGAATTTATTGGATTACTATACTTCCATAATTTCCTTCTCTTTTAAAGCAAGGAGAGTATCTATATCTTTGATAAATTTATCAGTTAGTTTCTGGGCTTCCTGTTCCCCGCGTTTACGTTCATCTTCCGGCATGTGGTCGCCTTTTTCTGCTTTCTTAAAATGTTCGATTGCATCACGCCGGACATTACGAACTGCGATTTTGCCGTCTTCGCCGAATTTCTTAATCAGTTTTACCAATTCGCGGCGCCGTTCTTCATTCAAAGGCGGGATTGGAACCCGAATTACAGTCCCATCATTTGCAGGATTCAGTCCAATGTTCGCCTGAAGAATTGCTTTTTCAATCAACGGGATAACGCTTTTCTCCCATGGCTGTATAGAAATTGTATGCACGTCGGGTGTGCTTACCCCCGCAATTTTATTTAAAGCGGTTAAAGTGCCGTAATAATCCACTTTAATACCGTCCAGCAATGCGGTCGTTGCTTTCCCGGTACGGATTTTTATTAGTTCTTCACGTACAACTTCCACCGCTTTTTTCATTTTTTCGTCAGCATGCTTCAGTATTTCTTTTGAGTTTGTCATAGACATTCCATCAGTTTGTGGATAGGATGAATGATGTTACGACTTTTATACCGAGAGTTCAACTACTTTTGAGCCTACCGATTCCCCGCAAATCACTCGTTTCAAATTTCCGGGGGTATTCATATTGAAAACGACAAGAGGCAGCCTGTTTTCTTTTGAAAGCGTTATTGCAGTCAGGTCCATAATACGCAGATCCTTTTTTAGAACATCTGCGTATGAAATTTCCGGGAAATGGACCGCATTCGAATTTTTTTCCGGGTCGGAATCATAAACACCGTCCACTCGGGTGCCTTT
>JAFGLB010000190.1 GCA_016928255.1 Bacteroidota bacterium | reverse complement strand
AAGGCGTTTTTTCCGTGAGGAATCCCGTAAGAAATCCGAAGAAGGCAGGGAAATGTGGGAGAAGAAGGTAAAACGCCGCAAACTCAGCGTAAGCAATGAGGAATTTGATAAGTTTATACATTCTTTGAAATTCGGAGATGCACAGGAATTTTATCTAGAAATAGCAAACCAGAATGTAGATGTGGATACATTGATTGAACAGTACGTTATCAGGTCAAAACATCCTGCGGCAGAAGGCGCTGCAGAAACGCAAAGCTCGGAAAACCTGTTTAAAAAATTTATTAATACGGCACGTGATATAACAAGCGGAATTTCAGTCCTGGGGATGCATGATAATTTTATGCATCAATATGCAAAATGCTGTAATCCGATTCCCGGAGATGAAATTATCGGATTTGTTACGACAGGGGAAGGTATTAAGATCCATAGAAAGGATTGTAAGAATATAATATCGCTTCGCCTGGCGGAAAGTTCGCGCATAGTGGAAGTCGAATGGCCGATGTCAAATGAAGCTGACTTTATCACGGGTATTCATATAAGCGGTGAAGACAGGCCCGCTCTACTGAGTGATATTACACATGTTATTTCAACATATCAGAATACCAACATCAGAAGCGTCAATATGGATTCCAAAGATTCGGTTTTTGACGGTAAGGTAATTCTATATGTAAAGAACACGGATCACCTGATGCGTATAATGGATAAAATTAAACGTATTCCAGGTATTCAGAGTGTAGAGCGGTTATCCGGATAGGAGAAAATAAAAGAGTGTCGGACATAAAGCAGTATGGGCGTATTATGGGGATCGACTACGGCTCAGTCAGGGTGGGTATATCGGTGACTGATCCTATGTGTCTGATTGCACAGCCGGCGGAAGCGCTAAAAAACAATTCATCTCTTTACACCAATCTGAGACAGATTGCGGCAGAAAAAAATATCAGACTTGTCGTTGTAGGCATGCCGGTCAATCTTAAGGGAAAAATGGAAAAAAAAGCAGAAGAGGTGCAAAAGTTTATTGAGCGTTTAAAGCGGGAGCTTGATGTAGAAGTTGTAACATGGGATGAACGTTTTACGACAACAATTGCGGGCCAGACATTGCTTGCTATGGGGACGAAGAAGAAAGAAAGGCAGAGAAAGGACGGCCGTATTGATTCTATGGCGGCGGCTGTAATGCTCCAGGGTTATCTCGATAGCAGTAAACAATAGAACTTAATGTGATATGGAAGAAATGGATAAGCGGCAGGAAGAACTTCCTGAAGTTAAAGCGGAAGTAAAACAGGGATCCCGTTTACTGATAACGGCAGGAAAGCTCTTTCGGCTGATTAAATCTAATCCCATTAAATCACTTATCATATGTTTTTTAGTAATTGTACTTCTTCAGATTGCATTTCTGCCTTACAGCGATATAAGGAGGCTTAAGAAAGAAAATCCGGGCGAGACTGCTTTTATGCGCGAATTCGCAGAAAAAGCGCAGAAGGAGGGCAAACCGCACAGGAAGAAGCAATACTGGATTTCATACAGATCAATTCCAAAAGATGCAATTGATGCAGTCGTAGTTGCGGAGGATGGGACATTTTGGTCTCATGATGGATTTGATTGGTTTGAGTTCAGGGAATCGATAGAGAAGAATTTTGAAGAAGGAAGGGCAGCGCGGGGAGCAAGCACCATTACCCAGCAGCTCGTAAAAAATCTCTACTTATCACCGTCAAAAAATCCAATAAGAAAGCTGAAGGAATGGATCTTGACTTGGTATGTGGAGCGGCAGCTCAGCAAAACACGCATACTTGAAATTTATTTAAACGTCATTGAATGGGGAGCAGGGGTGTACGGTATCGAAGCCGCATCGCGGTATTATTTTGATAAGTCCGCATCTGAATTGAATAGAGATGAATGCATGCGTCTTGCGGCAATAATTCCGAGTCCTCGCAAACACCGTGCCGATGTTGATTCTAAATATGTGCTCAGGCGTTCAAAAATTATTCTTGATAGAATGGAAGCACGGGGGATGTGAATCTTTTATGAAGCTGAATGATTTGAAAATACTGATAGGAGAAGGAGAGGGATTTGAGCTTGAGTTTAAACGCAAAGTCTCTACTCCCTTAAAAGTTGCAAAAACTCTTATGTCGTTTGCTAATACCAAGGGCGGTATTGTGCTTTTTGGTGTTGATGATGACCGGACAATAATCGGAGTCGCAAGCGAGAAGGAAGAAATTGATATGATAAAGACTGCGGCTGGTTATTATTGTGATCCGCCGCTGGATCCTGATATTGATACTGTTCCTTATAAAGGCAGAGATGTGGTTGTTGTGACTGTGGAAGAAAGCGATCAGAAGCCGCATTATCTTAATGTTGATGAAAATGAGGAAAATGGCGGTACCCGGGTTTATATTCGTGTGAATGACAAAACGGTCGAAGCAAGCAAGGAGGTTGTGCGCATACTTCAATCGGAAAATCCGGATACTCCTCCTCTTAGAATAGCAATTGGCGATAATGAGAGGCGGTTGTTCGATTATTTGGACGAAAACGAGAGAATTACCGTAAAACAGTACATGAAACTGGTCAATGTTTCACATAGACGTGCTTCAAGATCACTTATTCAGCTTGTTCGTGCAGGCGTGCTGAGGATTCATACGCATGAAAAAGAAGATTTTTACACCAGAGCCTTTTAGTTTTTATAAAGCAATAAAACAGCTATAAAAAAAAGCGCCGATAATAAACTGGTTATGATATAGCGAAGCAGGAGCTTCGCAGGACAGGTGTTTCACTTGTTTCGTGAAGCAGGAGCTTCGCAGGACGGGTGATTTACTTGTCTCGCGAAGCGAAAGCTTCGGGGATGGTCTTTAACTTGTCTCGCGAAGCAGGAGCTTCGCGGGACGGGAATACTGGGAGAATTTATAATGGAAAAACATAAAGAATATTACAGACGAAGGTTACCTCATATTCAGCCACAAAATGCAGCTTTCTTTATTACATTTCGTTTGGCAAATTCGTTACCAATAAATGCAGTGTTAGAACTTATAATGGAACAGCAGAATATGGAAAATCGAATAATAAAAGCAAACAATATACAACTAAAGCGAAAATTGCTGGAAGAAAAGCAAAGAAAATATTTTGGACATTTTGATGAATACCTGGAGAGAATAAAAAAAAATCCCAAATGGCTGGTAAAAGCAGAGATAGCTGAAATGGTGGGCGATTCAATAAAATTTTATGATGGAAAAACGTACACAATAATTGCATTTTGCATTATGCCTAATCATGTACATTTGATAATCGAAAATTGTAAAATGCAATTATTTAAAGTTATGCAAAAAATCAAATCATACACGGCTATTAAAGCAAACAGAATACTAAATTGTAACGGGCAGTTCTGGCATCATGAAAGTTATGATCGTGTTATTCGGGATAGATCCGAATATGATAATTTTATATGGTATGTTATGCAAAATCCTGTTAAAGCCGGTTTATGTAATAACTGGAAGAATTGGCGATGGAGTTATTTAAAAACAGAGTATTACAATGTTATGGAGTAATTAATATTGTACCGCGAAGCAGGAGCTTAGTGGTACGGGTGTTTTGCTTGTCTCGCTAAGCAGGAGCTTAGTGATACGGGTGTTTTGGGTGTTTTGCTTATCTCGCGAAGCAGGAGCTTAGTGATACGGGTGTTTTGGGTGTTT
>JAFGLB010000189.1 GCA_016928255.1 Bacteroidota bacterium | reverse complement strand
TGTTGGATTTGTTCACGCACTTTCTGGATTTGTTCCGAAATTCCCAGGATCTTCGTTCTGGCCAGCATTCCTTCCACATTAAGAAGCAGCTTTTTTTCCGAGCGGGTATTTTCCCGTTCCAATCTCTTGCGCTGATAAGCATTAAAAATGCTTAGAATAAAATCTGTCGGTTGATAAATGTATTCCTCTATATCACTTGGATATTTCGTACAATACCAAAATGCACCCGCTTGCATCAATCTATTTGCAAAATCAAAGTCAGTAATATTAATGGTCATTTTTGTTATAACGATAATCTGATGAGACGGTGCAATACGCTTAATTGCCCGGATTAACGCCTCTCCCATAATGCCGCCTGCAATCTGAAGATCCATAATGACGACATCAATACGCTCTCCCTTCTGTATCATCATCTGCAATGCAGAATCGCCGTTTGAAACAACATCACAAATTTCAATCTGATGTGCAAATGGTCTGAGAGTGTTTTCGACTCTTCGAACATCAAATTCCTCGTCTTCAATAAGCAATACCTGAATTCGTTCCTGTGCCGTCATAATCATTCTGTATTGTTAGATGTGCCTAATAATGAAAGTAAACCTGCAGCCGCCTTCCGGGAGATTTTCTACATCCATCTTCCATCCAAACCGCTGGGTTGCCAATTCGTACGCAATATAACAGCCATAACCGGAATGTTCTTTTTCAATACCGCCGGTTGAGATGTCGCGTTCCAGAAATATTCGCTTAACGCCGTATTCATTGGTACTCAGGAGTTCCTGCTCGATCCCTCTTCCATTATCTTCAAAAGTAAGCGTGGTTATTTTTTGCATTTGGTTGTACAAAGTCGAAATTCGGACGATTTTTTTATCAACTGCAGCATGATCGATACTGTTCTGAATGATAGGTTCAAAGACCTCCCATATAACATATTCATTAATTGCCACAGCCGGCACCGCCGGATCCAGCGATAATGCAAACTGAATAGATGGTTTGTTGTCCGAGACTCTCTGAAAAATATTTTCAACAATAAATCGAATAACCTCGTTGATATCAGTATGAAACATCGGACCCCGGATCGTCTGTACCGGCGGATCATACCATTTCATATCATAAATAACCCGCGCAACAAAACTTGCATATTTGCTGATTCGGTTTTTAATAACCGAAATGTTTTCATTCGACAATGTCCGAAGATCCTCTTTGATAAATCCGCTGATTTTCTCAGCCTTGTGATGCGTGTGATAAATACGTTTCGTGAACATCATTTCTTTTTGATGATTGATCAGTTCTGTCAAATGCTGTTTCTGTTCCTCAAAAAGAAGCTTCTGAACCTCATTCCGCTGTGCCAGCGTTTTTGTCGAAATATAAAACATGGCAATCAACCCAATAATGATCAGTGAAGAATAGACCAGAGCCGTCTGATTGTAATTCTTCGACATCTCCTCTGTGAGAAATAACAGATCGGGAGTCGTCTTCATATACACAACACCGACAAATTCTCCCCGGGGAACAAACGGAACAAACACATGAAATATCTTGTCTTGTTCCAACAGAGTGAATGTCTGTTCGTTTTTTCGCAATGTATCTTCAACATTTTTATATAGTTGAATTACTTCCGCCTGCGCTTTTGTGGGCGGCTTAATTTCCCGCTTTCCCCTGAAAAGGAAATTAAACAATTCCTGACCATCAGCTATAGCAATAACAGCCGCGGGAGTCTGGACGAGAATCGCTACACTCTGCACATTTTTATCCAGCAGCTGCTGACTAAAAATGATATTAAAATCCTGAATAATCTTGCGCTCTTCACTCTTTGTCAGGATAGTTTTCAATCCTTTCGATTCAAACAACATTTCTATTGATGTGGTCGTAAGATTTGCAATACGTTCTGCTGCATCCTGCTGATACCACTGCTGGGACTTGACGAAAACCGTACGCAAAGAACTCTGATTCATAAAAAGAACAATCAATTGAAAAATAATCAGAATAAGGGCCAAGACCGTCAGATGCCGGATCTCAAACCGATACTTGTGATATCGTTCCCACATATTCCATTTATTAGGGGATTCTTTGTTCATTTAATCAGCACTTCTTTGGATTGCACCATCTTATCTGCTCTCGACAAAGCCTCTGAAACAGAAATTTCACGCTTTATAGCAAGGTGAACAAAATGAGAGATTATGTCGGAAACACGTGTATATTCAACCAGAACCGGTCTATGAAAACCCCTGCGTAAAAGTCCGCGATAAAAATCAAATTCCGGGTGTGTCTGTATAAAATTTGTATCAGAATAAAGAGAATTTATAATCGGCAGATAACCCATACGTTCAAAAATCATACGCTGGATATGCTCGCTTTGATAAAACTTAATAAATTCGATTGCAGCTGCTTTTTTTGTAGAGGATTTGGATATCATAAAATTCCATCCTCCAAGAATCGACCTTGACGGCTTATTCTGAAAATGAGGAAGAGGCGCTTTCGCAATGACATCCAATTTCATCGTGTCCGGATAGGTTGTGCGGAAATTTTGTTTAAGATCAAGCCAGCTGCGCAGAAAAACAGCATCATGATCCAACATATAAGTATTGCTGAAGAACTCGTCAAAATCTACAACATCCCGCGGAGTCGTTCCATCCTGCACATAGTTCACCATCATTTGCAGGGCGTGATGTGCAGCAGGTGATCCAAGATTTATGGTGTTGCTGTCGATAAAATTATGGTCATATCCCATTGCCAGCTCAAAGAAATGGCAGAGTAGTCCTTCATAATCCTTCGCAGGGAATATATAATATGGCTTTTTTTCGTATCCCAATCGATGACGAAGAGATTTAAATTCATCCCATGAAATTGACTCGCTAAGACGCTGCTCAATGATTTCAGCATCAGGCAATTTCTGGAGAATATCCCGTCGATAGTACATAAGTCCGACATCCATATACATCGGCATAGCAACTAATGCACTATCATAAATGCACGATGCTATCGCATCTGGAAGTAAACGCTGTTTCTCTTCTCTGGAAAAATAACTGTCGAGCGGTTCACACCACTTTGTAAATCGAGGAACCCATATCAAATCTACCGCAAAGATATCCAGTTTTTCACTCTTACTGCGCAAAGAACGAGTCAGCAGTTCCTTTCTTTCGTTCGTGCTGAATTTTGAAAACGGCAGATTCACCGGTACGATCTCAATTTTATCTTTATAGAGTTTATTAAATTCTTCGATGGCAAGTTGATGTGAAGGAGAGATGTTGTCCGCAAAAAATAATTGAATTGGTTGCTTCTTTTCTTTTATCAGAAAAACGTTGGATATATACCACCCTATGCCAATTACTGCAATTGCAATTAGGATTGCTGATATATATAAGAGTTTGTTTCCCATAGTTTATATCATTATTGAAATAATAATACCTATAATTTTTCTCTCGTAACTATCCAGGCATTATCATTTTAATATCGCATTTTTAATCTGAAATAACCAAATATTTCTTCATAATTTTACTGAAACCTAATTCTATTACCTGACTTTTTAACCATTGTTTTAATTCTAATGATTTTTTTAAAAAAAAAACCTTTTAAATAGTCTTTATTTTCATACTGATATGAAGAGATACTGCAAATGCACTATTTCCCATCATTGATTATATCGGTTCGAACATCTAATTACTACAAATTCTATGCCTTAAAAAAATGGTTCGTGTAGAATTCTAAAGGAAGCTATAAACTGGTGCTGCATCTCAAATCAATATTCAAATTTTTTGCTGGTATTTCTAATTGAGTATAAAATTTGAACAAACTCCCAATTCTATATTCTAAAAATGCTATTGAAACATTGATTTAAAATGATAAATCGAAAATTGCGCAGCACAAATTATATAAAAAAATGAATTCCGATAAGTAAAAAATCCGTTGCTCTTAAAGATTGTATCTTTTTTATAATCATCGATCCGATTCACTAACCCTTCATTAATTATATATCACGGTAAATCTTTTTTCTTTTTTAAATAACGCAATTCTATCTAGTGTCGTTTTTAACAAACCTTGCCGCTGCAACTAAATAGTCTTATGTAATGTGATAGTACTATATACTGTCTTCGCGGCACTGTGCCTTATTAAATACGATATATCTTTTTTTTGCGGCACTAGCTTATAAAACACAAGATTATTTCTGAAAAGTGGCCCTAGATACAACTTTACATTGACTGTCCTTGAAAATGTACTATATAATTGGTAACTTTTTTTGTTGTATTCAACACTGGAATTTAATGACAGCACTAAAAGAAAATCAAAAAAAATATATCTTCGCTGTATGGCTTCAGGAATTGATTGTTATTACACTCTGCTTTTTCTACTTGCTGATTCGCGTTCAGCCAGTACTCATTCCTGAATTTCGCACACCTGTTTTTATCAATGGTACTGAGTATTTACAGAACCTTCTTGCAGTCCCAGGTGGAATCATGGACTGGCTCTCCGCATTTCTGATGCAATTCTGGGTATCGGATGCTGTAGGAGCGTTATGTCTTGCATGTTTTCTTTGGTTATTAACTGTTATATCACGAAAATGGATCGAGACAATCTCAGGTTCTTCTCCGGTTCACACTCTCCAGCTTATTCCAGCATTGTTTTTCACAATCCAGTTAAGCCTCTATTCCATCCACCTGAACAGCATTTTCTCTCTCATTTTCAATCTGCTGGCTCTTATTCTTTTAGACCTGTGGATTAGCCGGAATGGCGCAATACGGATCATTTCAGCAATCGCTTTTTCCTGCCTCCTATTCTGGGCAACCGGCGGGGCGTTTCTTTATTTCACTGTTCTTGCCGCACTTGAAGATCTTCTTTTACGGAAACGCTACCTGTCGGGATTTATTTTACTCGCCGCTTCTGCGGTTCTGCCTTTCATGGCCTCATCAACGATTTTTGTAGTAACACACAATCAGGCATATATTCATAATCTCCCAATTGAAGGACAAACCGAAACGCTGTATGCGGCATACGGATTACTTTTTTTCTACCCTTTAGTAATTACCGGTGCTTTTTTACTGCAGGTTAAAAAAGTAAAAACTTTTCTTGGTAGGTTTGCATACTCCGTATATCTCATCCGGGTTGGTGTCGGAACCGTTGTAATTATTCTCCTCGCCATCATTGCTTTACAGCGGACTACGGAGAGTATTCAACTTTTTAAATCCGTTTTTCAGACGAACAGATTTGCCAGACATGGACTCTGGCCGGAAGTACTGATGAACGCCAGTCACAGTACAAATCCCAATATACTGCTGGCATGCCAGACAAATCGGGGATTGTATCATCGCGGAGTACTGCTGGACAGTATGTTCAGCTATAAACAGACGTTTGGTCTGTCTGGCCTTCTTTTTAACAAGGAATGGTGCCAGGGCTGGCCCGAAGAAGCGAGCGAACTTTATCTGGATATCGGATTCGTTAATGAAGCTGAACACTGGGCACAGGAGGCAATCGAGATCAAGGGGATTTCCCCCTCACTCCTCCGCCAGCTTGGAATCGTATTCATGCTGAAGGGAAACCATGAAACTGCAAGCAGGTATTTTAATATTCTACGCAAAATACCGCTTCAGGCGGCTGCAGTCGACAGCCTGATAGCTTGCAACAACGATCCGTCGGTTATGGCACGTACTGCGGATTTTCTTAGGATCGGTTCATCAATCCCGGAAGAGGATGTAATTACGCTCGGACGGCCGCCGCTTAAAGCACTGGAATCTATTGTGAAAAAGAATCCCGCCAACACGATGGCATTTGAATATCTCATGGCTGCATATTTATTAAACGGGGACTTAAAAGAAATTTGGAAACGCGCAGCAGATTTTGCCGCTGCAAAGAACGGAAAACTTCCGCGCCATATTCAGGAAGCATTAATCGTGTATACGGTCCTGAACAAAGAAGCCGACCGATCGACGCTTGATCGATGGGTCTCAACTGCATCGATGAATTCGTTTTCAATATACGAACAGGTGTTGAGAAAATATCATGGAAATAAAAACAACGCCCAGCAGGCACTGCACATGCAGTTTGGCAATACATACTGGTATTACATTCAGTTCCTTATACCGCCCGTGCAACCGATGGAGAGCCAGAATGATTTCCAATAATCGTGCGGCCGCTGCGTTGCTTGCTATTGTCTTTTCAGCAATCCTGATATCCTGTTCAGGATGTTCTGTAAATCAAAAAAGTGTCGATGCCGTACCCGCAGGAAAGCAGGCAGTTATTCGACCTGATTATGCAGGCATCACCATCCCTCCGAATATTGCTCCTTTAAATTTTCGTGTGATGGAAACCGGCAATGGATATTTAGTAAAAATCCAGGCAGGCAGAGATTTGATTCAGGTCGAAAGTGCAAACGGATCCGTTCAGATATCAGAATCACAATGGAATAAATTACTTCGTGAGAACGCGGGACAAAAGCTGACAATTGAAATCTTCGTGAAGAATGCCGACGGCACATGGAAGAAATTCGAACCGATTGTGAATATAATATCGCGGGATTCGATCGATGGTTATCTCACGTACAGAAAATTCGGACCTTTATATAACATGTACAAAAAAATGGGAATTTATCAGAGGTGCCTGGAAGATTTTTCTGAAAAGCCTGTTCTTGCAAACAATCTGACGCTTGATAATTGTATGAACTGCCACAATTTTTGGAAAAACGGAACCGACCGATGGTTATTCCATATGCGGGGTGGTCCTGGTACTGCAATGATACTGACTGTAGACGGCAAAACCCGGAAAGTAGATACAAAAACAGCAATCAACGGCCCGACTGCGTATCCCTCGTGGCATCCCTCGGGAAAATCGATCGCATTTGCAGTCAGTAAACTGCTGTTGTTTTTCCACGAGATCGGCGAATGCAGGGATGTTCTCGACCGTTCATCAGATATCGTTGTGTACGATATCGAAACGAACATTATAACAACAAATCCGCTAATTGCGAGTCCGGACCGGATGGAAAACTGGCCGGCATGGTCTCCTGATGGTAAATACTTGTACTTCTGCAGTTCACCCAAATTGGAAATGTTCGAAGATACCACAGTTGAGGGAGATCTTGCATACGACAAGATCAGATATGATCTAATGCGAATCGGCTATGATGCATCGGCACAAACCTGGGGTCATCTCGAAAAAGTGATCTCAACAGATGAAACCGGCCTGAGCATCTCGGAGCCGCGTGTTTCGCCGGATGGACGCTTCCTTTTATTCACGGCAACAAAGTACAGCCAGTTTCCTATCTATCTGCAAGACGCAGATATTTGCATTCTTGATCTCGCAACGGGAAAATGGAGAAAACCGGATATCAACAGCGACAAAGCGGACTCCTTTCATTCCTGGTCTGCTGACAGCAAATGGATCGTTTTTTCCAGCAAACGGATGGATGGCTTCTTCACAACACCTTTCTTCAGTCATGTAGATACTGCAGGAAATTTCACAAAGCCGTTTATTTTGCCTCAGGAAGACCCTGTTTTTTACGAAACGTGCATACATGTATACAATGCTCCGGAATTTTCACATGAAGCCGTAAAAGTGAGTCCGCAGGTGCTTGCGGAAGCTGCATTCTCAGCGGAAACTGCGATCAATGCGAAACCCGATCCCGCCGTTATAGCTGGATTCAAACCGGATGAGAAAAAAACGAGATAGGAAGATACATATCAAAAGAATCTAATTGAAAAGAAACGTTATATAAGGACGGTTGATGATACAACATTCAGCAGAAGAATATGGTTCATTCAAATTATTTACGACTTTGGTCGGATCTCAACTGTATACCAGCGTGTCAGTAAGCAGCGATGAAGGTAATCCGGAAGCGATTATTACCCAGATATATGAAAAAATCGCGGCTAAGATAGCCGAAGTATCGGGACAGATAGTACAAGAACGATGTTTCGGAAATGTTGATGTGTATAAAACACTGACCGGTATCAGGGTAAAAATTTTTCAAATATTTTCAATAGATCATGCGACGCCTGTAACGTTCGTCGAGGGTGAACCATGCGGGGAAAGCACCTTCGCTGGAATCCAGATACGGGCAATTATCCCCGATTCGAAAACGCAGGTATGGACGATCAATGATGGAAGCGAACCGAAAGGCCGGGCATGGAATTTGAGCGGATCGATCTTTTATATTTTCCATAACATTGACGGAGGAAAGCCAGCAGGCACAGATCGGCGCAATCAGTCTGAAGCTATGTTTAATCAGGCCGATGAGTTTCTCAGGAACGAAGGGGCATCATTCCACGATGTTGTCAGGACATGGATTTTTTTATCCGATATTCTAGACTGGTACGGCGATTTTAATAAAGTGCGGAATAACTGCTTCACTGGATACGGTTTTCTGGGTAACGGTGAACGAGAAAAAGAAGCGGAAAAGTTATATCTCCCTGCCAGTACAGGTATCGAAGGACGAAATCCTGCAGGCCGGGCGGCAACAATGGATGTATTTGCGATTCACCGCACGCCCGACAGCTTAATACAGGTACGCCCGATTTACGGAATAAAGCAGCAATCACCGCACCGCTATGGTTCAGCTTTTTCACGAGCTGCGGTAGTTGAAGAAAAGACTAGCAAATTAATCCTCGTATCTGGAACGGCTTCAATCGATGAAGAAGGAAACAGCGTATTTCTTGGGGATGTAGAGGCTCAAATCCGGCATACTTTTAATGTCATCTCATCACTCATCGCTCCTGAGGGGGCAGCGCTGAAAGATCTTTGCGAAGCGACTGTTTTTCTAAAGCGTAAAGAAGACTTCCCGATATTCCGGAAAGTTATAGAAGAAATGGGAATCTCTAATCTCCCGTCCATTAATGTTGTAGCCGATGTGTGCCGCGACGAACTTCTATTCGAAATCGATGCCGCGTTCGTAATTGAAAATACAGTAACGAAAGCTGAATAAAATATTGTAAACTTCCGAAGTTTTCTAATGCTTAAACATAGCGAACCTTCGGAAGTTCTAATTTGTATATATCATTGGACTTATTTTATCCGGGCACAATGCATTGTGCCCCTACAAAATCATTCTTGAATATTCATCCTGGTTTTTTTACCAACTCTTCACCGTATGATAAATCATACGGCTATTTATCACAAAACCCTTCGGGTTTTGCATTTTTTTAAGCCGTCGAATTTATTCGATGGATAGAATTGTAGCATCCGATCACCAGATCGGATTCTACATTAATCTCCTCCCCTTTTTTGAAAGAGGAGAATTCAGGAGGGGTTAAATCATATTATTCGTCCGGCTGTTAGCCGGACTCTACATTATATTATAAATAAATAAAAAAAACATTATTGCCACGAGCTTCAGCTCGTGGATTAGAAAATAAAAAGTATTATCGGGTTTTAACCCATTTTTCATCGATTTTGTTTTGTCTTTTGTAAGGGCATTTTCATTTGTAGGGGCAATTCATGAATTGCCCCTACGGGATCGTTTATAATTTTAATTCCACCCGCAACCGCCTTGTGTTATTTTTCCCAAAAGGGAGCCGCCTGTTATTTTTTTCACAAATGGGGACTCTACATCCATTTTAAAATGTATGTGGATTTGAAGCCCTGTTATTGGACTTGTTTTATCCGGGTACGATATATCGTACCCCTAAAAAAACATTCTTAAATATCTATCAGGGACTCTTTTTCATCTGTTTACTATTCACTGTTTACTATTCACCGTATGATAAATCATACGGCTATTTATCACGAAACCCTTTGGGTTTCGCGTTTTTCAGCTGTCGAATTTATTCGATGGTGGAGATGTTTCGTAGAATCCGATCACCAGATCGGATAATAATAATTGTGTAAATAATATAAATCGTTCGGCGAGGCGTGGGACTCTACATTCATTTCAAAATATTTTGGGATTTAATGCAATATTATTGGACTTATTTTATCCGGGCACGATGCATTGTGCCCCTTTTACGAAAGCTGACTTGTCCGCCAGCTGTTTGGCGGAAGCTTTCGGCTACCGGCTTGGCTACCAACTATTCACTCTTCACTGTTTACTGTCTACCGTTTACTTATCACATATCACTAATCACTTTTCATTGCTTATGCGAAAGCTGAAGCTTTCGGCTACCGGTTCGACTACCAACTATTTACTCTTCACTGTTCACTATTCACCTTATCGCTATCAAATAAAAAAGGCATCCGAATAATCAGATGCCTTTAGTTTCAATCATTATATTTTAATCTTGGCTGTCCCGATAGAAATCATCGGGACACTAAAAGTTTCAACAGAGTTAACTTCACTCCGTTCGTTAACTCTGGAAACTTTTGTGTGGACAGGGAGGGAATTGAACCCCCGACACATGGATTTTCAGTCCATTGCTCTACCAACTGAGCTACCTGTCCGAATTTTTCATCCCGCATTGCGGGATTTGAAAAATTTAGGATCCCGATTTATCCGCCATTTTTTTTGGCGGACGCTGTTCGCGTTTTTTGCGTCCCGCCTATTCGCGCTTTCCAGCGTCCCGTACTGTTTACGGGATTGGCGGGATGTCGGGAGCCGAAATTTGAATAATTCAAAGATCAACATTTCACAACTTAGCAATCCGCCGCAGGCGGTGATGTTAAGTTTGGAAAGATTGGAAAAAAATTCCCGCCTGACCTCAGCGGGACTAAAATCATTGTATAAAATTACCAGACTTTTTCCTAAAAGTCAAGATTCGACTTTTTCAAATTTTCCCGTTCTTTTTCAGGACATCGTGAGCAATGATTCCACGCTGGATTTCACTTGTTCCTTCAAATATTTTATTTATACGGGCATCACGGTAAAAACGTTCTATCGGTAATTCACGTGAATATCCCATTCCGCCATGAATCTGAACCGCCATATCCGTTATTTTACAAAGAGCTTCCGAACAGTATAGCTTTACAAATGCCGCCTGCCGGGAAACTGATTTTTTCTCGTCATATTCCGCTGCAGTCCGATATACCATGCATTCCATTGCGTATATCATCGTTGCAATATCTGCCAGCATAAATTGTATCGCCTGAAAACTGGAT
>JAFGLB010000188.1 GCA_016928255.1 Bacteroidota bacterium | reverse complement strand
TTGAAAAAGAAATAAGCCTGTTTTTTATTAGAAGAATAAATAACTTGTCAATTGACGGCTGGTTAAGGAGAAATCTTCTATATGCAGCTCGATGAACTTATTACTGCAGAGCTTAAGCGGCTTGGAGATGCAAATTCTCTCAAATACGAGACATCTCTTCAAAGCGCCCAGGGCGGTATTGTAAAAGTTAACGGCAAAGAAGCAGTCATGCTTGCTTCAAATAACTACCTCGGAATGTCCAACCATCCCGCTGTTATCAAAGCTGCAATAAATGGAATTAAAAAATTCGGTTACGGACTCGCCTCGGTGCGTTTTCTTACAGGCACTCAAACGATCCATATCGAACTGGAAAGAAAGATATCGAAATTCCTCAAATCGGAAGATACAATTCTATTCTCATCATCTTTTGCTGCGAATATCGCTTTTTTCCAGGCACTTGCAAATGAAAAACTCGGTTATGAAAATTATAAGGATGTTATTTACAGCGATCAGCTTAATCACGCCAGTATAATTGACGGCCAGCGCCTATGCAGGCCGGAAACTGCAGACAGGAAAATTTATATGCATGGCGATTTAGCGGATCTCGAGCGGCTGTTATTGGAAGATAAAGACAAGAATTATCGGCTGAGGCTTATTGCCACCGACGGTGTTTTCAGTATGGAAGGCGACATGGCGCCGCTGCAGAAAATCTTCGAGCTTGCAAAAAAATACGGTGCATTGATCTTTATCGATGATGCACATGGTATCGGTGTCTGCGGGAAGAGCGGACGCGGCACAGCGGAAAACTTCGGCCTTTTGGGCGAAATTGATTTTACTGTCGGTACTCTGGGTAAGGCAATAGGCGGAGCGGCAGGCGGATTTATCAGCGGTTCAAGGAATTTTATTGAGTATATGCGCCAGAAGGGAAGACCTTATATTTTTTCCAATTCGCTTCCGCCTGCAGTTGTCTGCGGCTCAATAGCGGCATTCGACTTGCTGATAAAAGATAAATCAATAATTAAACGGCTGCATGATAACACGGATTACTTCAGAAAAGAAATTAAAAGGCTCGGCTTTGATATTATCGGCGGAACGCATCCGATCGTACCGATCATGCTCGGCGAAGCATCTGCGGCTCAGGAAATGAGCAATAAACTGCTGAAAGAGGGAGTTTATATTAAAGGACTATGGTTCCCGGTTGTACCAAAAGGCAAAGCACGTCTCCGCGCCCAAATATCCGCTTCACTTAAGAAAAAAGATATAGACCGCGCACTCGAGGCATTCGAAAAAGTAGGAAGAAAAATGAAGATAATAAGTGATAAGTAATAAGTTATAAGTAATAAGTTATAAGTAATAAGTTATAAGTAATAAGTTATAAGAAGATAGGAACAGATAGCAGTTGAAATGAAATTATCCACTAATCACTAATCATCAATCACTAATTACTATTCACTATTTGTCATTCATAATTCATAATTCTTAATTCTGATGGCTTTCAAATCACGACTCGCATTCATAGACCTTCTGCGCGGCTGGGCTTTGCTGGTTATGATAGAGGTGCATGTTTTTAATGCATTTATCCTGCCGCAATACCAGACAACATCCTGGTTTAAAAAGCTGGATTTTATAAATGGACTTGTGGCGCCGAGTTTTATATTTATATCCGGTTTTGTTTTCCTGCTGGCAAGTCAGAAAAAGCTGGAATCATTTCGTGCGTTCGGCCCGGCATTCTGGAAACAATTGGGAAGGATTGGATTAATATGGCTGGTCGGTTATAGTCTGCACCTTCCATATTTCTCATTTTTTAAGTCGGTTACATATTCCACCGAAGAACAGTTGTTGAGTTTCTATCAATCGGATGTTCTCCACTGTATCGCGTTTGGATTGCTTGCTTTATTTCTTTTAAGGCTGATTATCCGAAACGACAGGATATACAGCACTGTCTTGTTATTAAGCGGATTGTTTGTCATGACAGCTACAATGTTTATCTGGGACATCGATTTTACAGCATTGGTTCCTGCACCGATTGCAGCGTACCTTAACAATAAACATTATTCGCTTTTCCCGCTGTTTCCATGGACAGCGTTTATGTTTTTCGGAGGATATTTTGCCACAGGGTATATACGTGCCCGTGAACAGCAGAAGGAAAAAAAAATTATACAAAAATTTGCGGTGATCGGACCGGTTATTTTAACTGCCGCCTTTATCGCAGGCAGTTTGTCTATCCATGTGCCGTATGCTTCCGCAGCTGCAAATGCGAGTCCCGCTTTTTTCTTTCAACGCCTGGGCATTGTTATACTGCTTCTGACTGCCTGCTGGTATTACGCTGAATACCGAAAAACAGAGAAATCGTTTGTTCTTGATGTCAGCCGTGAATCACTGTTGGTCTATACCGTGCATCTGCTTGTAATTTACGGCAGATTTTGGAATGAAAGGAGTTTATATTATTATTACGGCAATAAGTACGGAGTACCGGAATGCATAGCAGGTACGTTAATACTTGCTGTTTCTATGGTCTGTATGGCTGTTTTTTGGGGATGGTTGAAACGGAATCATTTTCCGCTGGCGCGGATTTTTTCCTGGATGTTATGCGTAACTATAATTATATATTTCTTTGCGGCTTGAATTATTAAAAGCAGCCGAATGTTGGACAGAGGAAAGAAAAAATGGATATTGTCTTTTTAGTTGCACTGGCTGTTATTGCCGTTCTTCTTTTGGTAATTCTTGCAAGATCTTTTTTCAGCAGAGGAAGCGATTCTGCACAATCCGCATTGATATTCCAGCAGCAGGTGGATTCACTCCGCAGCGAGATGAATCAAAATCTTAAAAATACAAACGATACATTTGTAATGTCCTTGAAAAACACAACTGATCTTGTGCTTAAAAGCCTGCAGTCGACTACAGAGAATATGAATCAGCATCTGAGCAGCGTAACATCGCAGCTGCAGAATAATACCGGACAAATGGGCACAAGACTGGATACTGCAGCGAAGGTGATTCAGGAAGTTCAGAATAAACTGGGTGAACTCGGCAAAGCTACACAGGAGATAAAAGAACTGGGGCAGAGTGTATCGAAGCTGGAAGAAATGCTTAAGGCTCCGAAACTCCGCGGGGGATTGGGAGAACTGCTGCTGGAGGATTTACTAAAGCAGGTGCTGCCGTCAAATGCTTATGATATTCAGTACTCCTTCAAAAACGGTCAGACAGTCGACGCAGTCATAAACACGGCAGGCGGAAAAGTGCCGGTGGATTCCAAGTTCCCGCTGGAGAATTTCCGCAAGATGCTCGATGCGAAATCAGACCAGGAGAAAAAAACGGCCGCCCGCCTTTTCAAATCAGATGTAAAAAAACATATCGATGCAATCGCCGGAAAATATATACTGCCCGATGAGGGCACATTTGACTTTGCCCTGATGTATATTCCTGCCGAGAATATTTATTATGAGACAATCATAAAAGACGAAGCATTTGACGAAGAAGAAGGATTATATTCTTATGCAACCCAGAGAAGGGTGGTGCCGGTTTCACCCAACAGTTTCTATGCGCATTTAAGAGTAATTGCGCTCGGACTAAAAGGACTGCAAATAGAGCGCAGTGCAAAAGAGATTTTCCAGAACCTTGAACTGCTTAATACAGAATTGAAGAAATTCAGCGATCTATTCGACACTCTCGGCACTCAGCTGAACAATGCCAAGAATAATTATGATAAAGCCGATAAGCAGCTTGCCGGTTTAATGGAGAAATTTAAAACCGTTCAGTCAAT
>JAFGLB010000187.1 GCA_016928255.1 Bacteroidota bacterium | reverse complement strand
CCAATAAGTAGTATTGCATTTTAATTAATATGACCATTAAAAGGAAACGAGCACTAGTGCCTTTTTTGAGAAACCTTGTTTATAAAATGCAAGATTAATTTTTAGAAGTGGCACTAGTAACGGCTTTGTTGCTTTTCAGGTCATGTGAAAAGTGAGTGTTTAACTCAATGGACACTATCGAAAGAAAGAGATGTATCTATGAAAAATTTTAGTTTTGTAATTATTGTATTGTGCATAATATTTGTCGTTCAGGTATCTGACGCTCAAGATCGGGGTTTTGGACTTGGTGTGATCATAGGCGAACCGACGGGAATCAGCGCGAAGCTATGGACAACGTCAAGGAATGCGTTTGATTTTGGTCTCGGCTGGTCGATTGGAGGAGATCGGATCGGAAAATACGACGGTGATTATAATGGAGGAAGCCGAATTCATTTCCATATGGATTATCTTTGGCATTCATTTGAAGCGATACACTCATCCGAACGATTCCCTCTGTACTACGGAATAGGCGGGCGCCTTAACACAGGCGGCGGATATAGCAGTTCGCTGGCAATTCGCGGCGTTCTCGGTATTGCTTGGATGCCGCGTGAAACGCCGATTGATGTATTTCTGGAGATTGTTCCCTCGCTCCAGCTTACGCCTTCCAGCGGATTTGGCATCGATGCTGGTATCGGGGCAAGATATTACTTTTGACGTAAATCTTGGTGTGTTATAATTGATTCTGCAATTTATAAATATAGTCAGAGGAAAATATGAAACGCATTTATTTTGGTATTTTTAGCATCGCATTCATTTTTTTATTGAGTGCTTGTTCCAAAGAAGAGGACCCGCAGTTTCGTATCATGAACCAACGGATTGACAAAGCTAATGTCCAGATACAAACCTCCGGAGGCAATACAATTAACATTAACGATGTTGAAGGGGGACAAACAACAGCATATCAATCAACCTCTGCAGGTAATATCGCTGTCACGGCTGTAATTCAAAATGAGCCGGTATCACCAACAGCGACATTCTTTGCAGCGAAAGACACACGCACCACGATCATTATCCAGACGGATAATCCGCCGTCTATCCGTATCGATCAATCCGATTAGCGGGTGCTTTCTCGGGCTGATGAGGTAAAAAGCAGTCAATCTCAAACAATGGCAGGGCTGCGTGATGATCAGCCCCTATATTAATTAGCAAACCAAAAAAGCAAGGATACTTGTTATGTTATATACTATTGCTATTATTCTTATCGTATTATGGCTCTTAGGATTAGTTTCATCCTACACCATGGGCGGATTCGTTCACGTCCTACTGGTGATTGCCATTGTGGTCGTTCTGGTAAATTTTCTTAAAAGACGAAAACAAGCTTGACTATTTCGAGGCAAAGGGTATGAAGAATCATAAAAACGAATTGTCTATGATCAAAGAAGCGTCACGCGCTGTTCTTGTTTGCGGTATCATTCTTATGGTCTTTGGCGTCAATGCACATGACTCATACATCTCTAATGTTTCTCAATTTTTCACCGGCACAGCCGCAGATAAGTCGATGTGGATGTTAGTGGGCGGTGCTGTAGCGGTCTTTCTGGGAATTGCGGGTTTGCTGCATAGACAAAAGGCAGTTTAAGTTTAGATATTATATTTATACCAAACCAGAGACGTTTTTTATTTTCATGCTGTAAAAACGGCGGGCAGGTGAGAACCGGTCGATGCACTGACTATATACTCTATTGTTCGGGTTATGGTGAGGAATAAGGAAACTGTTATTATGAAAAGGAATACCAAAAATGTTTTCTCAGGCCGGCCTAATTGCCCATATTTATGAACTTCATTTTTACTAAACGAAGAGGAGAACCATGAAAAACAATATTTTTGCCTTTACTAATATAGGACTTATGATCGGAATACTCTTAACGGGATGCGATAAAACATCCGAACAAAGAAAAAAGAACGTCAATGAAAATGTTATAGACGCTGAACAAAAATTGGAAAACGCTCAAGCCGAATTTGAAGCAGAATGGCAAGCATTCAAGAGCGAGTCTGAAAAAACAATTGCAGCCAACGAACAGAAGATCGATGCATTCAAAAAAAATATGGAAAAAGCCGGTTCAATAATGAAAGCGAAGTACATTGAGCAGGTGGCAGTGCTGGAACAGAAAAATATCGATCTGAAAAAGAAATTGGCAGATTATAAAGATGAGGGTCAAAGTAAATGGCAGGAATTCAAGACGAACTTCAAAAATGATATGGATGCAATAGGAAAGACCATGACGGATTTATTTAGCAGTACTGATTGACTGAAACAGCAGTGTTTATAAATTCAAACAAGTACGGTTGTAAATATAATCGTTCTTGTTTGGTTAACGGTCTTTCCTGTTCCCCGAACGTAATTCACAGCCTCTAATTATGAAAGAATCCCTCGCCGCGCGCCTTTTCTGTCCGGAAATCGGTGAATTTTTCCCTTAAAAGGATTAATACCTTTTTCATCCTTTCGGCTGATTTCCAATAAATATAATCCTCAGTATAATACAATATTCAAAGAATATTTTTTTTAATCCGCAAAGGAAATGTTATGCAAGGACTAAAAATTGCAGAGGAAAAACATCGGCCTGAAAGCACAAACACAGCTTTTAATACGGTACGGGAATTTGGAGTGCGTGAAATTGATGTGACACTCATTCGACCTACCAATTATACGGATGACGGTTATCCCATCAAAACACGTTTCGGCGTTATTCGCAGCAATACACTCATGCAGATCGGTACTCTTGTTCAGGATATAGTGAAAGAACCCTTCTTTAAAAATATTAAGCTCAATATACATAAAATTGATGAAGCGATTGAATGGGTGCCTGAAAAAGATATTATTCAATATTCAAAGATTCCCGGAGTTAAATCCGTCGTTATGTTCGTTGGTGTACAAACAAATCAATTCCCTCGTGCATTGGATATTGCATCCAGATTTTTGCCGCATGGAATTCCGGTCTTGATCGGCGGCTTCCATGTAAGCGGTATGCTTGCTATGATCGGCCTGACGGACGATCTGAAGGCCGCTATGTCGAAGGGAATTACTCTTGTTGCCGGAGAAGTCGAAGAAGGACGTTTACCGGTAATCTTGGAAGATGTTCTCAGGGGCCAGGCCCGGCCTCTCTACAATTTTTTAAGTTCGCCGCCGAATCTTCTAAAAGTTCCGATGCCCTGCGTTACAAAGGAAGAACTGGATAATTTTGCTTCGCGGTTTACAACTATTGACACGGGCCGCGGGTGTGTTTTTAATTGCGACTTTTGCACTATTATCAATGTGCAGGGGAGAATCATGCGGTACCGGGATCCGAAACAAGTGGTAGAATTTGTAAGACAAAGTTATCACGAATCAGGCGTCTCGCACTCTTTTTTTACCGATGACAACTTGGCGCGGAACCCGCGATGGCGGGAGCTGTTTTTAGGACTTATACACATGCGCGAAGAAGAAAGAATACCGTTCACATTCATGATGCAAAGCGATCTTGCAGCCCGGAAAATGCCCGGCGGCGATTTCTTTGAACTTGCATCACGCGCAGGCTGTAACCAGGTATTCTTCGGAGTGGAAAGTGTTAATTGCGATAACCTTCGCTCAAAAGATAAATTCCAGAACCAGGTTAGCGAGTATAAAGACCTAGTCTCTCATTGCCACTCACTCGGCATTACATGCCATGCCGGTTATATGATAGGCCTGCCGTTCGATACCAGGGAGAGCATTAAACAGGATATTGCTGAACTTCAACGTATGTTGTTCGATTCTGCTTCGTTCTATATACTTTCACCGCTTCCCGGTTCAAAGGATCACCAGCGCTGGTGGCATGAGGGACGGTGGATGGAAAAAGATTTCAACACATACGATTCAGCTCATGTCGCAGTAAAACCGGAACGTATGTCAAATGACGAACTGATGGAAGCATACTATGATACCTGGGAACAGTTTTATTCCACAGAGCACATGGTGAACATACTTAAAATATGGAAGCCCGATCGTTACTCTTATAAAGAAAGACTGTCTTTCTTTGCCTGGTATCTCTATTCCTCGAGAATTGAAGGTCTCCATCCCATGAATTGCGGATTCTGGACTGTCCGTCGCCGAAAAGACCGCCGATCAGGACTTCCTCGGGAAGCATTTATCCCGTTCTGGTGGAATCAATCAAAGCGTCTTACTTCCAGGTTATGGGGTATAACGAAACTGTTCTTCCAGCTCGAGGATGTATGGCTTCGGAGCAGGCCGAAGAGTGCTATTGAAGAGGCGCTTCAGGAACTGATCACAAAGACCGGGCACGGTATTGTCGATTGGCGGGATATTAAAGTGAAGCAGCTCGCAGCACTTTATTCAAAACTCCATATTGAAATGCCTGAGATCAAGGTGCCTTCTATGATGAAACTCTGGCTCCGGAAACGGAATCCATTTGCCGGTGCGTTTACTCGTGCGTATGCCCAGCGTATTTGGCGGAGATGGTACCTGTATATATGGAATCCGCTTAAGTGGTTTGAATTGTGGTTGTTTGAATTTGCGAACGGTTTTCGATTTCTTGGTCATCTTCTAAGTGAGGAAATGAAAAAGAAGGCAACATCATCCTATGACATTTCTTAAAGATTGGATTTTGTGAAACTGCATGTCAGAACAATGGAAAATTGCGGAAAAAGGCACAATTATTCAAACAAACGCCTTAATAAAAAGAAGAAAGATTAATAACTAGCTATTAACACGGAAAGAGTCTATACTGAATACAGCAGTAATACCGCTGTCATTAAGAGTAATCTTGCAGATTTAGAAGAGATTCGAACTTAGATGCAATGTTCTGTATATGGAGATTAAAGTTATGTTTAATGATGATATCTACGCTCGCCATCACCGTGGAAGCACGCCTTCAATTGAAAATCCGGAGCGAAGGCTGGAAGACTGGATGCGAAGCTGCAGGTCGCTTGACCAGCATCCATACAGTTTATCGGAGATCCAATTACTGAGGCAGTGTGTCGTGCCCAGGATAGAATTCAAGCATCGTGAACACAGCGCCGTGATTCCTGAAATCGGGGATGGACCCTGCAATAATTAGTGTTTGCTTGAAAAAGGTGAAGTGTATGATTTATTTGATACATAATTCAGGATTATATGATACACATAACAAGAGGATAGCTGTCATCAGAAATGCCGGTATATATAATGGAGATAACAAGAGAGTTGCCACGATGCGCGGCAACTGTCTCTTCGATTCCGATAATAGAAAAATGATGGCCATCCGCGGTGAACATATCTATGATGCAAAAGGCAATTGCGTTGGATCATTTCCGGATGTGCAGAAAATGATCAAAGGGGCAGAAGAAGGAATGCATGCGGCGGCATTCTGGTATTGCTTCATCAGGTAACTGCACTTTAATAATTTTACAATTGAAAATTTGCTGTTTGCATTTTTGAATCTTCCATTCTCAGTCCGTCTACAAATCAAGAAATAATGTTTTTACAGCCGTCCCGATAGAAAGTATTTGTAGACGCGGTCGGTGACCGCGTTATTAAGGGAACAAATACAGGTTGAGGAAATAACAGATCGCGCCCATCAGAAGGCCGATGTCAACGACATCGGTTACAGAATGACATCGGCTGCAGATATATATTAAATAAAGGAAAAATGTTTTTGTAGCCGTGGTCGCCGACCACGGCCAATAGGTTTGCATGATGCCGACATCAGCGGTGCCGGCTGCAGTTATTATTCAGGTGCTGGAAAGCATCAGGCAGCCAGGGCTTGATAATGAAAACAATCTGACTTATCATTGGTACACGCGATGGGATCAATTCAAAGGGCTTTTCAAATGACTGATAGGACCAAGATATCATGGGTTACAGATAATTTTGTATATGCCGACTGCCCAATTATCAAAAAATTAAGCAGTGAATTTGATATTAATTGGCATATTACAGAAAGAAAGTCAATGACATATTTCGGCAGGGATGATCTAAAAAATATGGACGCGGGTGCCGGTGTAAAAAAGTATATATACTATTCCAACAGGCGTTTACGCAACCCGTTAACGATTAGTTTATATTTTAAAATTATTAGCAAGATTAGAAGAGAAAAACCGGATATTATTTATATTAACATGTTCATGGGACTTCTTTATTTCTATCCGTTAATTTTACTTTTCCTGCCTCGAAAAAAAGTCGTTTATGCAATTCATGATGTTGCTGAGCATAAAAAAACCAGACATATATATTTAAGATGGGCAACCAAAAAACTCATGATAAAAAGTTTTAACAATTTTCAATTATTTTCGGAAACTCAACGCAATCTTTTTTTAAAGAAATGCAAAAATAAGCACTCATTCGCTGCCAGGCTCTATACTACGGATTATGGGACTGCTGATGGTTTAAAAACGATAGAATCGCTAATGCCGATTAACTTCCTTTTTTTTGGGTCAATTAGAGAATCCAAAGGACTGCAATTTCTGGTAAAAGCAGCCGACAGATTGAATCGCAGCTACAAAGGAAAATTTACAGTAACAATTGCAGGTCATTGTTACAACTGGGATCAATATGAAAAACTGATAGAGGATAAAGATAACTATATTTTAAAAATAGAACTTATTCCCGACGATGAAATTCCGGAGTTGTTTTCAAAAGCACATTATATTGTTTTACCTTATTTGGATGTAACGCAGAGCGGAGTACTGATGATTGCGTACCAATACCAGGTGCCTGCCATAGCGTCGGATTTTGAAGAATTCCGGAATGATATTGAAGATGGAAAAACAGGGTATTTATTTGAACCGCAGAATACGGACAGCCTGTATAATGTAATGGAAAAAATAATTGTCAGTGAAAACAAAACGTACACTGTTATAAAATCAAACTTACAGGAATTTATTAACCGCAATATATCTCTATCATCAATAGCAGATAAATATTCAGCGTTCTTTAATTCCTTGGTAAAAAGATAAAATGTCTATACAGCGTATTATGCGGTATTATTAAGATGAATTGTAAAAACGAAGAGGCTTATACTGTTGGAATAGACACGTGTTTATAAGCGGTAAGTGCAAAATATAACCAACAAGAAAAGGGCCGACGTCAACGACATCGGCTACAGTGCGAAAAATGAACCTTGGTTTAGACTGTAGCCGCTGTCGTCGACAGCGGCTTTATAAGATATAATAAAATCTTGTTAGAATATAGGAAGATTCAAATGGAGCATTCGCATCTTAAACGTCTTGATAGAATCTGGATTGATAATCCTGTTTTCTTTATCACTGTGTGCACTTACAAGAAAAGAAATATTCTTGACAATCAAGATGCTGTTGAAATTCTAATAAATGAATGGAAGACGGCAAAGGAACGCCATGATTGGCATACAGGACAATATGTAATTATGCCCGATCATGTTCATTTCTTTTGTTCTGCTGGAACAGAGGCAAAAGAACTATTTGTATTTATGAAATTCTGGAAGGAATGGACAAGCAAAGGAATTAAGAAAAAATGTAATATTCAGAGAAATATCTGGCAGAAAGAATTCTTTGATCATCTTTTACGAAGCGAAGAAAGCTATGCACAGAAATGTGATTATGTATTGAATAATCCTGTGCGTGCCGGATTGGTGAAAGATGCTAAAGAATGGCCGTGGCAAGGTGAGATAGAAGAACTGTAATTTGTAGCTGCGGTCGATGACCGAGGCCGTAAGGGATCGATGCCATACGCCTTTATGCCGACATCGGCTGCAGAGAATTTATCGGAATAATATTGCGCCAAAATTAATTGTAATAAAAATATATTGTAGCCGCGGTCGCCGACCACGGCTTAATAGTTATAATAAACGAATGCAGGGAGAAAAAATGGAACATTCACATCTAAAAAGATTAGATAGAATATGGATAGAAAATCCAATTTATTTTATCACTGCCTGCACAGAGAACCGAAATGAAATTCTAACGAATCCGCAAGCAGCGGCAATTCTTATAGAAGAATGGAAATCTGCAAAAGAACGTCACGATTGGTATGTAGGACGTTACGTAATTATGCCGGATCATGTCCATTTCTTCTGTGTACCGGGCAACGAGGCAAAAGATCTTTCTCGTTTTATGAAATCATGGAAAGAATGGACAAGTAAAAGGATTAAGAAGGTTTGTAATTTGCAGGATAATCTTTGGCAGCCGGAATTTTTTGATCATCTATTGCGCAATGAAGAAAGCTATTGCCAGAAATGGGATTATGTTTTAAATAATCCAGTAAGAGAAGGTTTGGTTAAAAATCCAAATGAATGGCGCTGGCAAGGAGAGATAGATATATTGTAGCCGCGGTCGCCGACCGCGGCCAATAGGTTTGCACGATGCCGAGGCCACCGGCCTCGGCTACAGAGATGATCACGGCCGTCAGAAGGCCGATGTCAACGACGTCGGATACAGAATGATATCGGTTGCAGTACAAATTGCAGAATCCGCGAACTCGATCCCTTTGAATAACGCCCAAACACACTCATAATCCTTCTGAATATAAATATTTAAAAAGATCATAAAAGAGCTTGCGTTAAATTTATTTATTAATTACATTTCGATAGTTGACGAAATGATATATGACCACATATAAAGACATATCAAAAATATATAAAGCACTCTCGGATCCTCACAGACTTCGGATTCTCAACATTCTTCGTTTAAGGAAACTCTGTGTTTGTGAGATAACTGAAATTCTTAATCTTGCCACTTCCACGGTTTCGAAGCATCTCAGTATTCTACAGAGTGCAGATTTTATTCAGCAAGAAAAGGACGGCAAGTGGATGAATTATTTTATCAACAATCGTGCTTCAGATGCAAGAACAGCTGCATTCGTATCTGCTATGGAGTTTTGGCTTAATAATGAAGAGGCAAAAGCTGATGAACAAAAAGTAAAGACAGTGAACCGTGATAAAATATGTTCAACATAATTTTTTTTGTCATATCATTTCGACGGTTAACGAATTATAGAAAGGCTATTCAATGAATTGGAAAGAAGAATATAAAAAATTGTTATGGATTGCAGGCGGTTTCATTGTTCTCTATTACTTACCGGTTGGCAATCCGATGTTTCAAAATGCTGTTAATGAATCTCTTGCACTACTCAAGTGGTATGCTCAAGAGCATGTCCTGCTTTGTCTTGTTCCAGCATTTTTCATTGCCGGTGTAATTTCTGTATTTGTAAGTCAGGCGGCAGTAATCAAGTATTTCGGAGCGCGTGCGAAGAAGTGGCTTGCCTATCTCATAGCTTCAGTTTCCGGAACAATCCTAGCTGTATGTTCATGCACGGTACTGCCGCTATTTTCCGGAATCCACAAACGCGGCGCCGGACTCGGTCCTGCTATCGCATTCCTCTATTCAGGACCTGCGATCAATATTCTGGCAATCATTCTCACTGCAAGAATTCTCGGATTTGAAATGGGGGTCGCCCGAATTATCGGCGCAGTGACATTCAGCGTTGTTATAGGATTGATCATGGCGTTTATCTATCGAAAAGAGGAGCGAGTAAAGGAAAATGAACAGCTTACACTTCCTGAAGTTGAGGAAAAACGCCCGTTGTGGCAAACAGCGGCACATTTCTTTATTCTCGTTGCCATTCTTGTCTTTGCAAACTGGGGAATGCCGGACACAACTGAAAGCTTCTGGTATACCATCTTTGCCAATAAGTGGTACATCACGGCTTTTTTCAGCATCGGGTATGCACTTTCACTTTTATTCATTCTCAAGATCAACAAAGTCCATGTCATCGTATCCTCTATAGCAGTGATTCTTGCATCGTTGTTCTGGGGATCTAATCCGATGGTACCTTTTGTTGCCGCTGTTATTGCAACCACAATCGTCCTTTCACTTGCAAAGGGTGAAGGAGAGGAATGGATGCATGAATCATGGTCATTTGCTAAACAGATACTTCCTCTTCTTGCAGGAGGAGTGTTGTTGGCAGGATTCTTATTAGGCGGACCGGAAACGAAGCAGGGAATAATACCAAATGAGTGGATTGCATCACTGGTCGGCGGCAACAGTCTTTTTGCAAATTTCTTTGCCTCTGTTGTTGCTGCATTTATGTATTTTGCTACGCTGACAGAAGTTCCTATTGTGCAGGGACTAATGAACAGCGGAATGGGAAAAGGTCCTGCACTTGCTCTGCTATTGGCAGGCCCTGCATTATCACTGCCAAATATGCTGGTTATTCGAAGCGTTATTGGAACTCAAAAGACTTTCGTGTACGTCTTGCTGGTAGTAGTAATGGCAACGATCAGCGGTATGTTTTTTGGAACCTTTTTTTAAAGAATAAATCACTGTTGTCCAATATATGTTGAACTAAGCGTCATTTCTTTTGTCTTGACACAAAAGAAATGACAAAAGAAAAAGTCAAGACTTACGAAAAATATGGGTAAAACTGCGGCTCACTTCGCTGCACAGAATTAACTCGTGGCACATAAAGCGCCACTCGGACAGAATTCTGTGCGGACGCTTCGTTCGCCTTGTTTTATATCCATATTTTTCGTAGGTCATTAATTAAAACACCTATTTTGGATAAGTGTGAGAATAAATAATGATTGAACAAAATGTATAACGTGAGATAGAAAGGAGTTTTACAATGCTTGATATTAAAGTACTGGGTTCCGGTTGTCCAAACTGTCTTAAAGTGGAATCCATTGTTCGTGAAGTCCTTGCGGAAAAGAAACTTGAGGCAAATATCGAAAAAGTAACTGACAGAAATCGCTTTTTAGATTTCGGACTTATGATGACTCCCGGCCTGTGGGTGAACGGCAAGCTTGTAAGCAGCGGTAAAATTCCGGCCAAAAGTTCAGTCGAACAATGGATTCTTGAAGCGGTGAAATAATTTATTTTTCGGAGGGATATATGAAAATACAAATTCTTGGCACAGGATGCTCAAAATGTAAAACACTTGAAGAACGTGTGCGGCAGTTGGTTGAAAAGCATCAATTGACTGTCGAAGTTGAAAAGGTCACTGATATTCAGGAAATGATAAAATTTGGAATAATGATGACGCCTGGTTTGGTTATTGACGGTGTTGTGAAAAGCGTCGGCTCTATTCCTAAAGACGATCAATTACTTGCCTGGATGAAAGGAACGCAATAATGAAGAAACAGATTATTTTTATGCTTCTTATGAGTATTGTTTTCGGCTCTTTAACATTTGCGCAATCGAAGAAAGCGCCTAAAAAGAAAAAAACGGCTGCTGCTGTAAAAGACACAAGTGTTGTTTCAAAACCAATCGTCACATTTATAGAACTTGGTTCCGTGAACTGCATCCCATGTAAAGCAATGCAGCCTATTATGAAATCGCTTGAGATAAAGTACGCAGGCCAGCTTAAAATTGTGTTTCACGATGTATGGAAGCAGGATCAGGCTCATTTTGCGCAAGTGTATAAAATAAGATTGATCCCAACGCAGGTATTTCTTGACGCTGATGGAAAAGAAATTATGCGGCACGAAGGTTTTTTCCCGGAAAAAGAAATAGATGCATTTCTGCAATCAAAAGGATTAAAAGTATTAAAGTGAAAGGGGAAAGGGACGAGTGAAAGGGGAAAGGGCGAGTGAAAAAGGAAAGGGATACCTTATGAAGGATAAATTGGGGGAATGGTATCTTTTTTGAATACATAAAATCTTAAAAAAATTTAAACGCAAAGAAGATAAATTGCCACGACCTTCAGGTCGTGGAAATGAATAAATAAAATGGAGCAGGCTTTAGCCTAATAAAATTGTCGAAAATGGGGTTAAAACCCGATAATACTTTTGATTTTTTAATCCACGAGCTAAAGCTCGTGGCAATAAAGGTATTTTTAGTATGCATTTCTAGCAAACTGCGTAACGTGCGTTATTAATGAAAGATGCAATGTTCTTGATGGTATAATTGCAATGATTACTAAATCAATAGAAACATTGGAGAAGAAGAAAAAATGACAATTATCCCTTTTCACTTTCACGTTCACTTTCACTTGGAAATCTATGCTTGAATCTCTTTTCACAACACTGACAGAAGCATTATATGGCAGTTTTTCTCTTGCTCTTCTTGCTTCATTTATCTGGGGAGTTCTCAGTATTTTGCTCAGCCCCTGCCATCTCTCCAGTATTCCGCTTATCATCGGTTTTCTTTCTTCACAGGGGGAGAAAAAAACGTCTCGCGGTATTCTTCTTTCATTCATATTCGCTCTTGGGATTCTTATTACTATCGCTGCCATTGGAGTGATCACTGCAGCGTTGGGACGCATAATGGGCGACGTTGGCGTCTATGGAAAATGGTTCGTTGCTGTTATCTTTTTCATTGTCGGATTGTATTTAATGGATATTATCCGGCTTCCCGATACCAATGTTGGAATGCGGCCAATGGGAATTCGCTCGCCATTAATTTCGGCATTTGTACTTGGTTTAATTTTCGGTATTACGCTTGGGCCATGCACATTCGCGTATATGGCTCCGGTACTCGGAGTTGTATTCCAGCTTTCTACTACAGATGTTATTGCAGCTGGTGCGCTTCTGCTTGCTTTTGGTCTGGGACATTGCGGAGTGATTGTTGCGGCAGGCGGGCTTGCTTCCCGCATACAGGCATATCTCGATTGGACAAATAAATCGAATGCAGTTCTCTGGACAAAACGCATTGCAGGATTTTTGGTTATTCTCGGCGGCATATATACCTTGTATAGTTCATAATGGAGATGGAACGAAGATGAATAAACGCATTCTTATAATTTGCACCGGCAACTCCTGCCGCAGTCAAATGGCGGAAGGATTTTTAAAATCATTTGATTCGTCCCTCGAAGTTTATTCAGCAGGGACTAAACCGGCAGATAAAGTTCATCCTAAGGCAATTCAGGTCATGAAAGAAGTCGGAATTGATCTTTCGAAAAATTATCCCAAAAAAGTCGATCAATATCTCAACGACTCTTTTGATTATGTTATCACCGTTTGTGATAACGCAAAAGAGACCTGCCCGGTCTTCTTCGGCAAGGTTGGGAAACAATTGCACATAGGCTTTGAAGATCCTGCGGAAGCAAAGGGGACGGAAGAAGAAGTGCTTGCAGTCTTCCGCCGCGTGCGGGATGAAATCAAAACTCAATTTCATAAATTTTATGCTGATAACTGATGTTACGCAAACTCATCATATATACTGATAAACATGGAATATATGAGAATAAAGAACACCACCCCTTTTTAGGGGAGGTGGACAATCATATAAAAACTATAATCCTTTAATAAAGTATATACAGTGCATAATATCAGTTGATAATATATTCAAGAGGCAACGATGGAACACGTCGCAAAAAAACTTTCATTTCTTGACCGTTATCTGACACTCTGGATATTTCTCGCTATGCTGATTGGCGTTCTTTCCGGATATTTCTTTCCCGGCATTGTGAGTTTTTGGAATTCCTTTCAATCGGGCACGACTAATATTCCTATCGCCATCGGCCTCATACTGATGATGTATCCGCCGCTTGCGAAAGTAAAGTATGAAGAACTCGGCGATGTTTTTAAAAATACGAAAGTACTGATTCTATCGCTTATCCAAAACTGGCTCGTCGGACCGGTTTTGATGTTTATTCTTGCTGTTATTTTCCTCCGCGGATACCCAGAATATATGACGGGACTTATCATAATCGGACTTGCCCGCTGTATTGCCATGGTTATTGTCTGGAACGAACTGGCAAAAGGCGATACGGAATATGCTGCCGGGCTTGTTGCTTTCAATTCAATATTTCAGGTGCTTTTCTTTTCTGTATACGCGTATGTATTTCTTACAGTGATCCCTTCCTGGTTAGGATTAAAGGCATTTGCCGTCGATATTACCATTGGTCAGATAGCAGAGAGCGTATTCATTTATCTCGGCATTCCTTTTATTGCCGGGATTATTACACGCTTCACATTGATAAAAATGAAAAACAAGGAATGGTATCAGACAAGATTTATTCCTAAAATCAGTCCTCTAACACTCATAGCTTTGCTTTTCACGATTGTTGTAATGTTCTCGCTGAAAGGGGAGTATATAGTCAAGATTCCTTTGGATGTAATACGTATTGCAATTCCGCTTGTTATATACTTTGTTCTGATGTTTTTGATATCATTTTATCTTGCAAAGAAAGCCGGAGCCGATTATGCAAAGTCTGCAACTCTTTCTTTTACAGCAGCGAGCAATAACTTTGAACTGGCGATAGCGGTTTCAATTGCAGTATTCGGAATCAACTCTGGTGTCGCATTTGCAGCAGTCATCGGTCCGTTAGTAGAAGTCCCGGTGCTTATTTCGTTGGTAAATGCAGCGCTGTGGTTTAATAAGAGATACTTTTTGCATGTATGAGGTACAAGATATAAACAAAATGAAGAGTTACAGATAAAGGCTTGAATACATTCTAAAAAATATTGGTTGATAATTACCAGGGATAAAAGATACTGGATTAAATAGAATTAGAACTCGTGTTCTATCCGTCAATAATGAATGATGTACGCATGATGAAAATAAAAAATCCCTTAAGTCGTGATCTAAGGGGAGCCATTTGTGCACTTCTACTTTGCGGGATATTAAGTGAATCCGACGCCAGTTGAGATTTGCTCAAGATAAACAAGCTGAACAACGTGCTTTTGCGTGTTAGGCGAAGAAGGTTGCATACTCATTCTTCCTTCAACGTCTTATTCTTTTTTTTTTTACTCTATTAAGACTAACACTAACAGTATTCGTGGTCGTTCCCAATATTTCCGCAATTTCTTTTGGTTGAAAACCGATGGAAGCAAGTTTCTCGATTTGTCTTATTTGAGATTGCCCAGAAATGAGATTTTGGGCAAGAAGTTTCTTGATTATCCTTAATTCATTTAAAATGTCTCTCTGAATGGCCTCATCCATTTGTAACCTCACCCTGTTTTTTATTTTTCCGTGTGGGTACTAATTGGCTTACTCTGCCAATAGTGATTCCTAATGCTTTTGCGATAGTCCCTGATTGTACATCTTGATTCTGGAGTAGAACAATCAGCAACTTTTTTATTGCATTAAGTTCTGAAATAATCTGGTCGAGCTTCTTGTCGTTCATAAAATACTCCTTATGATATTTTTGCTATTAGAGCGATTATTGTGTTTATATTCCAATCATCTACTTCTTTAGAAGATTCTACAATATGAAATAAAGAATGAACTTTATCGTTTGCATCGTTTTTAAAAGGCTTAAGTTTTTGATGTAAACGCTCAACGGCTGATTTAGGATCTGGATCAAAGTCATTCCTTTTTTTATATAGGTTGTCAAGAACAACACTAAAATCTTGGTAGCGTCCTCGTGCTTTGTCAAAATACAATTCCCTATTATTGGGATATTTTACTTTTAGTATTCCAATTATTAGATTTTCCAAAACTTTTCTAGTCAATACAAACACAGATGTAAAGCAGGCTGCTGAATATGCCTTATTTATCTCATCGATATGTTTTTTGAGGAAATGATCTGAAGTTTCTAAATGGATAATTTCCATTTTTGTTTTTTTTGCCACATGCATGCTTTTTAATGTATGGACGCTTTCTATCTTCACAGAGGGAATTGTAAGTTTATCTGCTTTACTTATCATGCTGAGGATGGATACTTTATGCTGTTGGGCATAGATTTGTGCAACAGCATTTAATGTAGCATTGGGAAATTTCCTTTTTAAACGAGAAATATCCGACCTAATTGTACTTGTAGGTTTGTTAAGCCTTTTGTGTAGAAAGTTTAGTGCTTCTGGATTTAATTTTGGTTTATTTGGCATATGCAACCTTTTTTTCGCCTAATGTGTGCGAAAACAATGCCACCCCGTTGCGAGCTAATAATTTCAGTTTCTCGCGAAGTAACGGGGTGGAGCGAACTCAACTGAGTTCGCTTACTAAAATTTCGTACTAGATATTTAAATAACGTGGTCGTCATTATTTATCGCTGTTAGCCGTAGTTAGCATACTTCATTGAAAACATTCTTGCATAGCTCACTCCAATCTCTGGCAAATACTGTAAGGCGATCTCTGTCCTTCTTAGATACAGGATTATTATGAGCTAAGATGTTACGAGTTTTTTCAATTTCTTCTATCCACATTTCTACACGTGGTATTTTCCCAAACACCTTTTTGAATTGTTTATTGTAAGTATTGATAATCTTTCGCAAATCGGAAATATCTGTGTAAAAAATTGGATAAGCGCCTCTTTGAGAATGCCAAGAGTACTGCTTTTCTTCCGATTGTCGAATCTGAACATTGTTTTTAATTTTGTCACTAACCTTTTGTTCCCACCAATCATCTCCGAATGTAGATTGCATCACTACTGATACAAGATTGCGTACAGAATTTTCAAATAGATAGACTACTGGGTAAAGTTCAGCATTTCGATGGGCTGAATTTGCAACGCTTGCATCGACAAATGGATCTGGAAAACCTGCATCGAACCTTGGTTTTTTGATAGAAGTTTTTGTTGTTGATACGATTTCAGTAGAGCCTGGAAAAAATGTGGAAGACCTCGCCTGACGGATAGCAACAAGGTCATCTTGAGATGCATATTTGGTAATATTTATTCCATTCTCAGCAGCGAGAGCTATGATAGCTTGGTAACTTGGAAGCATAAGTTCTCTTGCTTTGTCAGAGACAAGATTATAAACTTGGGCTTGCTTCAAGTTAAGTGTTTGTTGAAGTTTTTTAAGCAGGATTTGATTGATTTTCGGCATTTTGCTTTGTTTTCTTATTTGATTTCTTTTTTAGGTTAGTGAGTACCACACTAACAGATAAAGGTGTCGTATCAAGAATTGCAGCAATCTCATGTCGGTCAAAACCTAAATTTGATAGAAATGGAATTCTATCTTTATCCTGTTTGAATTTATGATGACCAAGTCTTAGAGCTAGCACTCCGAGACAAAGTGATATACGCTTAAGTTCAGCATTGTCAAAAATTTGTGCAGAGACCGCCGAATCTTCTGCAACCTGATTGGTTGATTTTTTCTTTCTTGCCATCGAGTATGTCTCCTTATGTTTATACTAATTGCGCAACGTTTGATGGTATGGTGTCGTGCGGGATTACAAAGCGATAATCTATCAGTTTACACTGGCTTTTTTTACGAGCTACGAACCTTCGAAAACCTCTGAAACCCGCATGCACTATACCATGTGTTAGCCGGCGTAATTATTTACCAAGTTAACATTTCTCCTTTATCATTTACGTTTATCATTAGATTAAACAAGTGAATATCCGTTATCATCCAATATTCACGCTCTTTATTTGTAATATGCTCTTTTAACTCCAACATTATCGGAGTTACTTTTTTATCAAGTTCAGTTACGACTTCATCTATTTCTTGTTCATATATAGTGTAATCATCCCCGAAATTTTTCTGACTACGTCTGAAATAGTCACTTAAAGGTTCAATGTTCCAATCGATATTGAAAAAGTTACATAGGAATCTAAGATTATTGTAAAAATGTTTTAAATAAAGAACTCTATCATTCTCCACACCCATAAAACAATCACGACCTATATTTTCTCCAATAAAAACTTGGTATTGCTGATAGTGAGATATAAAGGTCGATAAATTTCTCTCAAGGTCATCAATCCTTTTTTCCTGAAAATAAGAAGTAACAAAAGAACTTAAATCCTTTAATTCAAGTTTGTCTATCCTATTTACCCTATAAGAGAATTTATCCTGTTTTGCATAATCATAATAATTTTGTCGGATGCGTGATTTAACAGGACAAAAAAACACTTCCTTTGAAACAATATCCACAAGACATAAGAAAACTGGTGTTGGAAATCTATTCCAATAATTTGATGTAAAAATATTAATACCTGAGAATGTAAAATAGTCCTCTTTTGTCCAATTAATTCCTTGTTTGCCTTTTAGTTGAATTGAAATTAACTCTCCTGTCACTTGGTTTTTTATATTTACTAATTCAATGTAGCAATCTATACCATAATCACGCTCCGTAACCTCTCTAATAATCCAACTATCAGGTATATTATTACTAAATATCTTAAAAGAACTTGATTCAGTTATATGTTTATCAACTCTCTCTGGAAATTTCATAATTAAGTTTAATGTTGTAAGTTTTTTTATTATGCCAGCTAACGTGTGCAGTAGCAACGCAGTGTGCCGCCGAACTATTAATAATCAATTTCTTGTGAAGGCGGCACATTGAGTGAACACTACTATTTATTAAACTTTGTTTCATATTTTACATTTCCGATAACGTACCTGTCCCGACGCTGTTCGTCGGGAAGCGTCGTTGCTACTGCTGTTATGTGAAGTGGTGGCACACATTCCAAAAGTTGTTATTGAATTTGAATGAATTTGTCACAACCCACCAACCGTGGTCTGTTGGTTAATTTCAAATCCCTATAGTAACGCTGGAGTCTTTCGCACATTGCAATGGGTGTTCCCTCGACAAAGTCAAATCCGTTCTCGACCAACATCAATGCTGCTTCCAAGTGTCCGATTCTCTCGAAGATATCAGCCGTTTGCAGGTAAGGTTCGACTTCGGCCGGGTGTGCCAGAATGATTTCTAGCCCTTTTTCCCATGAGTCGAACTTAGTGCGAACATATGGATCGCTTTCAAGTGTGGTTCGGTTGTCAAGTTCCGTGAAAACGTTTGTTATTGTCTCTAACTGTATACCGTGTACATATCCCTTTGCAGTTTGATAGAGAATAAAACACAAGAGAAAGGATATCAGATGGGTCAGGAAAAACATTTTCCAAGACATTGCATGGATAGTCTTGTAAATGATGTATGTAGCAAGTGCAGTTGCCAGAAGCCCGACAAGAATCGTAAGAATGAGATTTTGCGGCTTAGTAGCATCTTGTAAAAAGTCAAATATCCAGTTGTCCGTCATTGGATAATCCGTACGCTGATTCTAAAGCTGTTCTGAATTAGTTGATTGGTCCGATAGACCCTTTCGTGTTCTTGCTGGTACCGCCACTCCAATTCGTTGTTCGAAATTCGGTTCCTTTCGTTTGCCTCTTCGTCAGATTCCCAAGAGCTGAGGTTGGTGAGAGAAAGAAGACCGAGCAAAAGCCCTCCATAGAACAAAGGGTCGTTTATCTTTGTCTCACCTCCTCCGTCCACTTTTACGCCACCAATGATCATACCAGCGGAGACAACTAAGCCGCCAATCGCCAGTCCGTTTGTAGTTTTCTTGGTCACATTTGTTGGAAGCAGATTGGGTTTTGTCGGCTCTTGAAGCGGCACATTCCCATATGGTGCATCTATGGCAAATGAAAGGCGGTACCGTTTTTCGAAGCTTTTTTGAGTTCGAACGGTTTGAAGATAAAAGACTATGTCAGAACAGATTTCGCCAACCTGGACGAACCATTCTCTTAGCCTGTTTGGGGATATGGAAAGCACACTAAGACCTTTAATCTCAATGTTGTCTGCTAATAATCGGGATTCGTTTCCGATTTTGAGGAATGACTTCACTTTTGCACCCATCTGAGTGACATATTGAAAGCTAACCCCCTTGTCGTATTCCTTCAAGGGAAAAGAAGTGCCATTGATAATCTCAAAATCCCGTATGAGTTCGATACCTTGCCCTCTTACTTGCAGGATTGCGAGCACATATAAGACTATGATTATTCCGTGTCTTGATTTGATTACCATTGGATCCTGAGGCCCCGTGATTCTAGGATTAAGTTAAATCTCTTGGTGACTAAGTTTGTGCCACCATTTTCACATAACATCCGTAAATACGCAATATTGTCCCGCTTTGCGGGATAAACTGTCTTTATTTATTTTGTTTGATAATTATTTGAACGGTCAGATAATAGCACACAAAACCCCTCATCGTTTGCAGCTAAATTATTGGAGTCGAAATAGCGCGAGCCCCTTTGTGATTCTTTTTGATGATCATGAATAAGGAATCACTAAAAAATCTTAGCGTTTTTTTCTGTCAACTGCAAGAATAATTACATTCTGAAATAAATATTTGTATCATTTTGATACAATATAGATAAGAACATACAGTACAAATTGTCTATTATTTGCCTGTAACTCGTTGGCTAATTTGCTCATAAGCTTCCTTGCAATAATACAGAGGTTTGTCTGTATTTCACTGATGCTTATTGGGGAAAGAACACGCTGATAATGTCCGTAAACAGAATTACTTTGCTAAGTATGGTTGATCACGGCCATCAGAAGGCCGATGTCATCGACATCGGCTACAGAGTTAATCCCGGCCGATGGGTTTGCATGATGCCGAGGTCAACGACCTCGGCTACAGATGAAAGAAAAATGCATTTGTAGACGCGGTCGATGACCGCGTTATTAAGGGAACAAATACAGGCTGAGGAAATAACAGATCGCGCCAATATCTGATGTTATCATAATGCCGACGTGAACCACGTCGGCTACAGGATGACCGCGGCCGATGGGTTTGCATGATGCCGAGGTCAACGACCTCGGCTACAGAGTGACTGATGTCGTCGGCTGATTTTTTCCCTATAAAACTTCCCATAATTTAAGCCATATGGTGAAAATAACGCTACGGTTTGGTTAGTTAGCTTAACCGATATATAAAATGGGTGAAAATATTTAGAAACATTTGCATAAATGAAACGTTATATTTCAAAATGAGTTAATTTTGAAATAAATCTGTTGGAAGAGTATATGTCCCGGATTATTGTTGGGGAAAACATTTTCATTTTTGAAAATAATACATTCCAATTATAATCCCTCGCTGTTCATTCTTATATTCAAAATAACTGCCGTTTCAATTACAAAAGGAATTACTGCCATGAAACACAATATCGTTTTTGTATTAGTCATGGTTATTTCGTTTAACAGTATCTGTTTGGCCCAGTCGGGTCAGAATTCAAATGTATTTAATGTCGATACAGCGCATGCATCTCCTTATAATCTCTATGGAGCTAAGTATCCGCGTATTGAGGCCGATTCGCGTGTTACTTTCCGCTTTAAAGCTCCATATGCACAAAAGGTACAGGTGTCAATTGCCAATACGCCCTTCGATATGGTAAAAGGCGCGGACGGTGTGTGGTCATATACAAGCGAGCCGCAAGATAAAGGGTACCACAATTATTGGATGATTGTCGACAGCGCAATAGTGGTTGATCCGGTTACGAATGCCTTTATCGGATACAGCCGTATGTGCAATGGATTTGAAATTCCGGATCCGGACGGCGGATTCTACGAATTGAAAAATGTTCCGCATGGAGATGCGCTTATCAAGAATTATTTCTCGAAAACAACAAATTCATGGCGTCACATCTTTATCTATACACCTCCCGGATATGAAAACAATAAATCGACACGTTACCCGGTGCTGTATCTCCAGCACGGCGGCGGCGAAGATGAACGCGTATGGATTGAAATGGGACGTACGAATCTAATTCTAGATAACCTGATTGCGGAAGGGAAAGTAAAACCGTTTATTGTTGTTATGGAAACAAGCGCTGCATACAAACCGGGCGAAGCTCCTCCTCAACCAAGGCCTATGGCCCCTGTTGCAAGAGGCCAGGTAGTTCAACCCCCCTCAGGCGCACGCCCGCGCATGATGTTTTCATTTGACACATACAAAGAAGTTATGATCAACGATCTGATTCCGTTCATTGACAGTAATTTCAGAACATTAACCGATGGAAAATATCGGGCGATGGCGGGGTTATCGATGGGAACATTTGTCACGAGAGTCGTTGCGCTGGCAAATCTTGATAAGTTTTCATACCTCGGCATTTTCAGCGGCGGTACAATATCACCGAGGGATATTTCGGACAAAGGAAAAGTCAAACTTGTATTTATGAGTTATGGCAGCCGTGAACGCGGTGCAGATGGTTTAAAAATCGCTGCCGATTCTCTGCAGCAAGCAGGCATTAATGCTGTGGCTTATGTGTCCCCGCTTACCGCACACGAGTGGCAGTCATGGCGTCGAAGTCTCCGCGAATTCGCACCGCTTTTATTTAAAAATTGACTAATTATTAAACTAACCACATTTCTAAAAGGAGGTCGTTAAATGAATTCCAGAATAATAATCACTTTTTTAACAGTCGTAATTGCATGCACGATTTGTCTGGCTCAGACGAATCAGGCTGCAGCAGTGGACGACTTTAAGCCGGCATCCACCAATCAGCCGGGTAAAAAGTTTCCGCAGGTAAATTCTGAGGGCCGTGTCCGTGCCAGTATCTCGGCACCCGGAGCTCTGAAAGTACAGCTGGACATAAGTGCTGTAAAATATGATCTGACCAAGGATACCAGCGGTGTATGGACAGGTGACTCAAATCCCCAGGACGAAGGATTCCATTACTACCAGCTCTGGATTGACGGGGCTGCAGTTCCAGATCCCGGAAGCTTGTACTTCTACGGTGCCAGCCGCTGGGGAAGCGGTATCGAAATTCCAGCTAAGGATCAGGATTTTTATGCAATTAAAAACGTACCACATGGTCAGATACGTGAGGTTCACTATTTTTCAAAAGCTAATAACAGCATGCGTAGATGTTTTGTATATACACCTCCCGACTATGATAAAAATCCAAAGAAGCGTTATCCCGTATTGTACCTCCAGCATGGAGGAGGTGAAGACGAGACCGGCTGGCCCAATCAGGGAAAGACGGGTTTCATCATGGATAATCTCATCGCTGAGGGCAAGGCCAAACCTTTTATAATTGTGATGGATAACGGTACTTGGCGAATGCCCGAAAATGCTCCAAGGCCGCGTCAAGGGGAGCGTCCTGCGGGTCCCTGGCCGCCAACTGGCTGGGCTGATGGTTTTAAGAAGACTCTATTTGAAGATATTATTCCCATGATCGAT